>CBFGMW010000336.1:0-4053 GCA_965649925.1 uncultured Fluviicola sp. | reverse complement strand
AGTACAATTAGCGGAATCTCTCGATTATATCACAGAATCTGTGGATCATTTCAGCCATGTTGAATCATCTTATCTAAAGTTAAAAACAACTATTTCCCCCGGAAACTATGCTTTCTATTTCAGATCTAAATTCGATGATGAAACAGTTCTGTTAGATACCATTCTAAATGTAAAGATCAAATAACATGAGAGCAAAAAAAATCCTGCCGGGGGTTATGCCGACAGGATATGATTTAGGTATTCGCAGGTATTATATCTTTCCGGTTCCAACAGGTAGAACACGATTTTCTGCTATCCTTTTTTAAATGGTTACTATCAAATGTCGGATCGAATAAAAGGTAAACACAGAAAACTATTTTTTTTATTTTTTTTTTGATCGTTGACAATTCAGTGCTTTTCTGACCCAATAATTCAAGGTTTACAAAACAAAAAACGGGCAGAATGAATCATTCTGCCCGGGCCTTATTTACAAATCCTGATCCTTAATAGCTATTTGAGTTCCCTGGTTGCATCTTCCAGGTCTCTTTCAGATTTCATTTCCGCAACTTTCATTTCCAACTCTTCACGAAGCGCTACCTTTGTATCATAGGCGCCATACGATAGAAATAATTTGCTGATTATGGGGATCAATTCGAATAACGTCAATATTACTGTTAGCAAATAATACTGGTTCTGTAGACCGTGGGTTTTGTCTTTGCTGAACAACGATTCAAGAGCTTCTTTTTTAATAAGAAAACCTTTCCCATCCAATGTCTTTTCGAAATCAGAAACACTTTTGGTAATCTTTGCATTGATTTCATCTAACTCAGTAGTTATCTTCTCTAACTCTTTGGTAGTTGAAGTTTGCGTTTTCTCCAAATCCGATTGAATAATCTGAAAACTGTTCTTTTTAGCTTCGGCAATTCCACCGATTCCGTATTTCCCTGAACCTCCAGTCCCGTCAATCTCTTTCAGATAATCGTTTTGCTTTTGGATAGCCAGATCGTTTTTCTCTTTTAATTCAGTTTCAAGTTTCTTCTTATTCAGGAGCAGTTCATCTTTCCTGGATTGATAGACCTGCTCAACCTCGATTCTTTTTTCAGCCAGTTTTTTATCTAAAAGAATTGGTATTTCCCTGTCAACATCTGAACTGAAAATGAACAGAATAATGGGCTGTGCCAGAAAAGCACCGATGCACAATGCCATGACAATCCGCAAAATAATTGCTACAATATTGTTTTTTGCTTTGTTAATAGAAGAAATCAAAACGCGATCTATAGCTAACACAAACGCCCCCATAAAAACCCCAAGCAAAACATAAACAAACGGAGAATCAGAGTTCGTGCTCCAGAAATAACCCCAGGCAAGAGTAGCATACAACCAGGTAAAAAGCATAGCAGAACCCACAATTTTATAGCGATTTCTATCAACTGTACAATCCTGAATAAGCTCTTTAATCGCTGTTGAAAACCACCACAGGATTTCGGTCATTTGATCTGACTCATTCTGCTTCTTCGGCTTCAGATCATTCGTTTTTTCTTCCATAAAGTTCTGTTTATCGCTATAAGCGTATTTCCGGAATATAAGTTACAGTGAAAAGTGTGGGCGCAAAAGACAAATTAGGTTAATGGTACTTAAACTCCGTCAGTTGCTTCTATTTTCCGGACAATAAAACTCACTTCCTGGAGTGGATTTTTACCATATAACGATGGTGGATTTGTATTCCTCCCATATTTTTCAAAAACAATTCCCAAGAAAAACGAAAACAAAAACACCTGAAAATCAGCTAATTAATGTATATACCAACTTCCATTTAGAATATTTTTCAAAAATAAACAGTACTTTGTTTTGCATAGTACTAAACATAACATATATTTGTGCTATAAATAGTACTTTATGAATCACGAGAACACACAAGCGCAAATGCGGAAAGGTATCCTGGAGTTCTGTATTCTTAGTATTCTAAACAAAAAGGAAGCATATCCGTCGGAAGTTTTGGAACAATTAAAAAACGCCAAACTGATTGTAGTTGAAGGAACGCTTTATCCTTTGTTGACGAGACTTAAAAATATGGAACTACTCTCCTATCGCTGGGAAGAATCTACGTCAGGTCCACCCAGAAAATACTATTCCATTACTGCTAATGGACAAGTTACTCTCAACGCCTTACAACAGACGTGGAATGAACTGCAAAACGCAGTAGAAACATTAAGAACGTAATACCATTATCATGAAAAAGACACTTTCTATACATTTAGGTCGACAGTTGTTTACCATAGAAGAAGACGCATACCAGCGATTAACCGAATACCTGAAAAGATTAGAGCAATCGCTTTCACCGGAAGAAGGAATTCGTGAGATTTTAGAAGATATTGAAATGCGCTGCGCAGAAATTCTTCAGCTGAAATTGACGGAGAACAAACTCATTGTAGTAACAATGCCGGAAGTTGAAAATGTAATTACTTCGCTTGGAGAACCGGAAATGATTTCTGAAGAATCAAGTTCATTTCAAAGTTCAGCCACAAGCTCTTCGTCAAAAGAAGAAGATGTAAAACGCAGACTCTTCAGAGATATGGACAATGCTTCACTTGGAGGAGTTTGTTCAGGATTGGCAGCATACCTGAATATTGATCCTGTAATCATTCGAATCTTATTTGCGATTTCGTTGTTCATGGGATTCGGATTCCCGCTTTACATAATTCTTTGGATCGTAATCCCGAATGCAAAAACACCTTCTGATCGTTTGCAATTGCGCGGAAAACCAGTAACTGTTGATTCGATCAAAGAGGAAATTTCCAGAACTGCAAAAACAAAAAAATCAGAGTTTATGCAGTCAACAGAGAAATTGCGCAATAACGCGCATATCTCAGAACGTGCACGTCACCTGGTTGGGATTTTTGCCAAGATAATCGGAGTTGGTTTTATCGCGTTCTCCTGTATTTGGCTAATCGGATTCACCTTAATGGTTTCCGGAGTTTTACAGGTTTTCCCGGTAACAGGCGATCAAAACTATGCTTCGTTCCACGAATACCTGCGATTGGTATGCCCGGAAGACAACAATTCCGTAAATCTCATGTGGTTTAGTATTCTACTTACCGGATTTACAGCACCGCTCATCGGATTGATTCTTGGAGTTCGAATTTTCCTGAACAAAAAATCAAAATTCTTCACAATCAGCCTGATCGGATTACCGGTTGTTTTTGTTTGTGGAGTCATCCTGATCATTATTTCAAGCATTCATACAATACGCGATTATGAAGCTTACGCTGATATTGAAAATCAACACATAACAATTGATTCGGATGAGTTGATCATCAAAGAATTGCCGCTTATCGTCAATAACCGAAAAGTCGTGAATAATGGCGGTTTCAGCTTCTTTACCATTCAGAACGGGCGTTTAACAGATCACGGAGTTCATATCAAATACAAAGAAACTACCGATACTGTATTCCATGTTTACCAACTTTTGAGTGCTCATGGAATCGATAGAACAGCAGCCCTGAAACGAAGCATGAATATCAAACATGAACTAAAACTGGACGGAAACAAATTGCTGATAGACCCATACTATTCCTATCCTTTAGGCGATGGATTACGCGATCAGGAAATTGAGATCATAGTAGAAGTTCCAAAAGGAAAAAAACTATTCATTAACGGATTGGAAACCAAAATTGACGGAAAAGAATACGGCGGTGTTATGTACAGCGACGAACCTTTCCAATCATATGAATACGATCTTCCGGAACTACCCGAATTACCCGAGCCGAGAGATTAAAAAAAACCCAACCAAGCCGTAACATAAGTAAGTTAAAGCAGAAAACGGTATTCGCAGAAATGTGAGTACCGTTTTTTTATTGAAAAAACCACCGAATTCCAAAAGCATCTCCCCCGTTGAATTACCGAAGATTCATTATATTTGTGCAACTAATGAATAATCGAAAAATGTCAGAAAGCGCAGTAAAAGAAACAGCACAAACAGTGGACTTTAAAGCTTTTAAAGAACAGGTAATTGAAGATTTTCGCTTGGCTTGTATCTCAAGAGAAACTTCCCTGCTTGGTAGAAAAGAAGTCTTG
>CBFGMW010000335.1:0-4056 GCA_965649925.1 uncultured Fluviicola sp. | reverse complement strand
CCATTCAAGGAAAAGCGCGATTAACGACAATGCTATCAAGCCCCAGACAAACGGCATGAATCCTTCAGCTTTCTCTTCGTGTTCGTGAATCAGGTGTTCTTTTGTTTCCTGTTCTTTCATCATTGATTCCATGGCTTTCTTATCATTATGGTCCACAGAATCTTCTCCGAAATGTTCAACCTGGTGTTCCGCCTCTTCACCTGTTTTAAATGATGGGAATGAAGTTATTCCCGCAACAAGGAAAAGTAATAATCCTACTCTTCGGGTAACAGAAGATTTGGCTATAATACCGATCAGAAGTACTAGAATACCGAATAACAGGCCAATAATAGGGAAGTGGTTGATTAAGAGGTGGGAATGAGCTCCGTTCATAATTTTCGTGAGTTTTAATGAAATGTGAGTTTAATAATTCTTTTCAACAAAAGTAGAATTTTGAAGGGATTAGCAGGCTATTGCAGAAGTTTAGCTAGTTTTTCTCCTACTATCGATCCGATTGCAATTCCCATTCCGCCCATTCGAACACCGATTGCAACATTCGGAGAAATTAATTCGATGATGGGTTTTTTCTCGTCTCCAACGCCCATGATTCCTGACCATTGATAATCGACCGTGAATGATTTGCCCGGAATGATCACCTCATTAAGAAGATTAGTTAAAGAGTTGGTTATTAAAGAAGTGTTTTCAAACTCGGTAGTTGTTTCACCATGAATGTCCAGGTTTCTCCCGCCGCCAAGCAGAATGCGGTTTTCGATGTTCCTGAAATAATAGTAGCCGGCATCGTAATGGAATGTTCCTTTAAGTTTTAGATTGTCGATAGGCGATGTAACCAAAACTTGTGCCCTGGCCGGATTTATTCTTTTGTCTTTGAGTAGTTTTTGCGCAAAGCCATTCACTGTAATCGCGACTTTCTTTCCGGAAATCTCTCCGAAATTGGTTGTCAGCGTTGTACTTTGTTCGAACGATTCTATGTTTTACTCCTCCACGACGTAAAGCACAATAATCCCGGCCGCAGACAGTTTTTTGTTCATTGAAATGATCAGTTGATCGGTTCGTATTTCACCTTCCAGCCTGTTGTGAAAGGAAGTGAGAATCTGCTTGAATCCAAATTTTTCCGAAACCGATAAATCTTCGTTGAAACAGTTTTCCGAACCTGTGATTTCCTTGATTTTCTTGTTCAGGTAATCTAATTGTTCACGTGTTTCTCTTTTAGTCTCAGGGTCTTTTTCATGAATCAGGTCCCATGATCCGGAGTTTATATATCGAATTTCTTTTTCGGAAAATCGCTCAAGAAGTTTGGTCAATCCACGGAAACGTAGGTCAACTGTTTCCCAAACTGCTGCTTCCGGCATGTTTTTTAAATCGTCAATGAGTTCTGTGGCACTTCCAAAGCAGGCGAAACCGGCATTTTTGGTACTTGCTCCTGTGGAAAGATAACCGCGTTCCAAAATCACAATTTTCGCATCCGGGTATAAATCACGAAGTGACATTGCTGTTGAAAATCCGACTAATCCGGCACCAACAATCAGAAAATCGATTTCTTCCAAAATGGCGCTTTTTTCCCAGAAACTAAGTTGATCGAATTTCAGCATCGTATTTTCAGAACTTTTGTAATATTTTTGTCGTCTAAATTAACTGAAAAATCAATAATCTTCTCTAATGCTAAAGTTCTTCTGCCTGTCGCCTGCCGTTCTTTGTTTTTCCCTGATTAGTGAAGCTCAAGATGCTGACTTTAGTATAAAGGTTGTAGATTATTCATCCAGATTAAAGTCACGAACTGCTTTCATAAATGTTTATTCTGATAATGTTTTTGAAGGAAAACATGCTGTTGATACAATGGGAAGAGTTTTATTATCTCTTAAGACAGATCATTCCTATAAAATTGAAGCATGTGATTCAGGGAAAGTCAGTAGATATATCATAGTAAAATTGAGCGAAGAAAACTCCGGTGCACTTATGGGAATTCCAGTTGAATGTAGTTGTCAGATCAGTCTGTTTTCAGAGGAAAAAGGAAACGATTATAAATACATATTGAATAATCCGATTACCACCTTTTCTTATGATACAGATAAGAATGAACTTGTTTTTGATGAAAAAAAGGCAAGGGAAATGGCTGATCACGTAACTAAAATCATGAAGAAGGAAGAATCACTTGAGAAAAAATAATGATCAAGCCCGTTTCACCATCATTTTCGTTAGGAAAACAAAAGAAGTAGATCGATCTGCCGATTGAAATAAAATCAATAAAACATTTTCACCTGGAAAACCGCCAAAAACTGTTGCCTGCAAGGTTTTAACTCAACTATTTTCGCGATATTTGTTATTAATTGACGCGAATTTGAACCAATAACGTAACTGGTTGTATTGAAATTCGTTAAAATAGAACTATGAGACTTCGAAATTTGATTTTGCTCGTGTTGCTGTGTGCTTCATTTACTGGTTATTCTCAGGATGTTTCCATGCAGGTGATAAGTACGAATTATACTACATCTAAGAAAGAACCGGGTGCTACTGTAACAGTTTATGAAGGCAGTACCCAGGTTTCCAGCACAACTACCAACGGAAATGGAGAAGTGGTTCTTTCCCTCCAAAAAGGGAAGATATATAAAGTTGTTGTTTCTAAACCAGGTAAAGTTTCTCGTTTTGTTAATGTTGATACCAAATCTGTTAATGATGAACTAACGCAGGGAAGCGGACCTGTTCTTGGGGCGGTTCGGGTTAGTTTATTTGATGAAATTCCGGATGTTGATTTTAGTTATGTAACTCAAAATCCAATTACAACATTTTCCTATAAGGGTGGTGCTCAAATGGAGTATGAAGAATCTCAGGCCTCCAAAATGCTTGCCCAGGTTGAGAAACTCTTGAAAGATGCAGACAAAACCGCTAAAAACAAAGAAGCAGAATACAATGCCGCCATGAAAGCCGGTGAAGCTTTGTATGCTCAGAAAAAATACAAAGAGGCGATTGCTGAATTTGAAAAAGCATCATTAGCAAAACCTAAAGAATCAGCACCTGCTAAAAGAATTACTGAAATCGACGCAATCTTAAAGGCCCAAAAAGACGGCGATGCCGCGAAACAACAGTTAGATCAGGATTATCAGAATCTGATTACAGCTGCGAATACGTTAAGAGACCAAAAAAAATATGCTGAAGCAAAGGCGAAATACCTTGAAGCTTACGGTAAAAAACCGGAACAGTACGCAAAAGACGAGGCTGCTAAATGTGATGCTTCACTTGCGAATGCTGCAAAAGATGCGGAGAATAAGAAAAAGTATGACGAAGCGATGGCTTTAGGAAATACCTTCTACGGTCAAAAAAGCTGGCAAGCTGCACAGGCAAAATACAAAGAAGCTTTAAAGTTAATCCCGAATGATCCGGTGGCCCAGGCTAAATTGACAGATCTGGAAGGAAAATTGAATGCCCAGGTTGCTGAACAGCAAAAGAAAGAAGCTTATCAGAAATTGGTTGATGAAGGTGATGCGATGTTCACATCTGAAAAATATGCTGATGCAAAGGCTAAATATGCTGAGGCTTTAAAAATCCAGCCAAGTTCTACCTATGTAATCGACAGATCGAAAGAATGTGCCGCAAAAATTGCTGAAGCTGATGCTGCGAAAGCAAAACAAGCGCAAATTGATAAACTTCTTGGAGAAGGAAGCACGGCTTTCACTGCAAATCAATTACCTGCTGCGCTTGTAAAATATGAAGAAGTAAAGAAACTCGATCCGGCAAACGCTACAGCACTTGGACGTATAACGGAGATTAATAATAAGATCGCTGAAGAAAAAGCGAACGCTCAGAAAATCGCCGATGCGAAAAAATTGGTAGCAGAAGGAGATGCTTTGGCAAAAACAGCTAAACACAAAGAAGCTATTGAGAAGTACAATCAGGCTCAGGCTACTTATCCGGATCCAACGGTTCAACCAAAAATTGATGCGTCGAATGCTGCTTTGAAGTCTAGCGAAGAACTGGCTGCTAAAAAAGAAGCGTTTACAAAAGCAATCGCAGATGGAGATGCTGCAGTAGCGGCGAAAAATTATGAAGCTGCGAAAGCAAAAT
>CBFGMW010000334.1:0-4073 GCA_965649925.1 uncultured Fluviicola sp. | reverse complement strand
TTTATGTTGACATGCCGGATTTGAATGAGCGTAAAGAGATTTTTGAAGTTCACTTACGTCCGTTGAAATTATCCAAAGACGTTGAGATCGAATTCTTAAGTAAACAAACACCTGGTTTCTCCGGGGCAGATATTGCTAACTTGTGTAACGAAGCCGCATTAATTGCAGCCCGTAAAGAGAAAAAACAAGTTGAAAAACAAGATTTCCTTGATGCCGTAGACAGAATTGTAGGTGGTTTGGAGAAGAAAAATAAGATCATCACCGTTCAGGAAAAACGTGCTATTGCATTCCACGAAGCCGGTCATGCAACTACTTCATGGTTGTTGGAACATGCGCATCCGTTGGTAAAAGTGACTATCGTTCCGCGCGGCCGTTCACTTGGAGCAGCATGGTACCTTCCTGAAGAAAGAAGTATTACAACTACTGAACAAATCTTAGACGATATGTGTTCTGCCCTTGGTGGTAGAGCTGCAGAATTTTTGATCTTCGGGAAAATTTCGACCGGTGCTTTGAGCGATTTGGAAAAAGTAACCAAGCAAGCTTATGCCATGGTTTCAATTTACGGATTGAATGAGCGAGTTGGAAATATTTCATTCTACGATTCACAAGGCAGAGATTCGTTTACAAAACCTTATTCAGACGTAACCGCTCGTGTTATTGACGAAGAAGTAAGTAAACTGATCGAATCTCAATACCAGCGAGCTATCCAGATTTTATCCGACAACAAAGATAAACTGACAGAATTGGCAGAGATTCTTCTTCAGCGCGAAGTGATTTTCAAAGAAGACCTGGAAGCAATTTTCGGGAAACGTGCCTGGGAAACCATTTGGGAAGAACCAAAGAAAGTGGAAGTAAAAACACCAACTTCATCAGAGCCGATCATTGAGCCTTTGAATCCGGAAGATGATTCTTTGGGAGATATCGACGGAACCGAAAACGCGCCTTCAGAAGAGGCATAATATAAAGAAGTTCTAGTTTATCCTATGAAAGAACTAATACAAAGGGGCATATTCGGATTGGTATTTTTACTGTTCGTATTTGCCCCTTTTATTGTTGATCTAAAGAACAACACCAACATTTTCAATTTTACGCTGTACGCATTCGCAATGCTAAGTACGTACGAGTTGTTTAAAATGGCTAAGAATACCGAATTCTCGTCGAATTTAATGTTTCCGGCCTTGTTGTTCAATACAGCATTGTTTTTACCCATGCTGCTTGAAACCTTGCGCGGATTATTTCCTGAGATGCCGTTTAATCCTATTTGGACAACCCTGAGTTCTAACAAACTGTTGATTACAGTGGTGGTGATCTGCGCATTGTCGATCATTATTTTCAGCACGCTTATCTTCATCAAAGGATCTATAGAAGCTATTTTCAAACTGAATTTCGGATTGAATGCACTCTACATTTCAATACCGCTTGCATTGCTTTCCTTCGCATACACTATGAGTCCGGGAATTGGCCCGATGGCAACCAAGCCTTTGCTGCTGCTTGTTTTAGTCCCGATTTACCTGAACGATACTTTCGCTTATATTTCTGGAAGATTATTCGGCAAACATCTAATGTTTCCAACTGTCTCCCCGAAAAAAACGTGGGAAGGTTTTATTGGCGGGGCAATCATAGCAGCTCTTACAATGGTAACGATCCTGTATTTCACACAAACTCAAAACACGACGTTCATGGAGTTCATAGCCCTGGCTGCGGTGAGTTTAAGCGTATCTGTGTTAGCGACACTGGGTGATTTCTTCGAAAGCCGTTTAAAGCGTGCGGCAAAAACCAAAGATTCAGGTTCTATATTACCCGGGCACGGAGGAATTCTTGACAGAATAGATGCCATGCTTTTTGCAGCACCAATCATGTTTGTGGTTCTGGCGTTTTTTTAAACCTGACCACGAGCTTATTCTTACCCAAAATGCTATCGACGGGTCGAGGCATACCTTCACGAATTAAGGGCATCTCACAAATCGCTTTCTGAATTTATGTATTTTTGTGCCACTTAAAAAACAAGATGACATTACACAGAGAAGGAACGGCAACCATAATTATTGCATTATTGGTTTTAGGAGCAATTGAAGCTGGAAACTGGTTTTTATTACAAGCAACCGGCTGGGATTGGCTTTTCTGGCTTCTGAGCTTAGGTTGTTTGGTCATGCTTTACCTGGTTGTACAGTTTTTCCGTATCCCTTCCAGAACATTCACTTTTGAACCAAACGACTTACTTTGTCCGGCCGATGGAAAAGTAGTTGTTATTGAAGAAGTAGAAGAAACAGAATATTTCAAAGACCGAAGAATCCAGGTTTCCATTTTTATGTCGCCATTGAACGTTCACGCAAACTACTATCCCTTAAGCGGAATTGTGAAATACGTGAAATACCACAAAGGATTATTTTTAGTGGCATGGCACCCGAAAAGCTCTACAGATAATGAAAGAAGCACTGTAGTTGTTCAGCATGAAAACGGACAGGAAGTACTTTTCCGTCAGATTGCCGGAGCAGTTGCCCGCAGAATTTGTTATTACGCAAAAGAAGGCGATAAAGCCACTACTGGCGGCGAATTTGGCTTTATCAAGTTCGGATCGCGGGTTGATATTTTCCTTCCTCTTGGCACTCAGGTAAATGTTAAAATAGATCAAGATGTTAAAGCTAAGTTAACGAAGCTTGGTGTACTGCAATAAACATATTATATTAGTACCTGTAATTACACATTAATTGAACTTATCATGAAAAAAGTATTTTTTGCTGCAACTTTAGCACTTTTCGTTGGATCTATTTCCGGAAACGTTTACGCTGCTACATCTGGAAACCACTCTTCAGTAGTGAAAAAAGATGATGACAAAAAGAAAAAATCTAAGAAATCTAAGAAAAGCTGCGCTGGAACAGGATCTTGCTGCTCTAAGAAAGCTGCGTAATTCCCTTTCTTAAAAGATATGAAGTCCCGATTCTTTAGAGAGTCGGGATTTTTTTATTTTTGACCGAAACTTTGAATCAATTTTACCAGTTCAAAATACCAATCAGGAATTAATATATTATGAAAACACACCCAGCGGCATTATCAAGTTTAATCGGACTTTTTTTCTTATCATTTACTATCAGTAAAAGTCAACCGGTTGAGAAATTCTGCGGGTATGAAATGACAATCAATGAAATAAATGCAATCACTAATTGGTCAGAGAACAATCCAAACGTGTATGATGTGAAAAATGGCAGCGAGATTTATTCTGAGATAAATGATAGTATTCGCAACAATATTTCAGACACGGTAGAATTTGAAATCTTTCTGAGTAAACTAACAAAGACAGAAGTTTGTATAGATGTTTTTCTTCCTTCGAATGAAAAATTCTTTAAAAAGGCGGCGTGTACAATGATGAACGCTTCGTTTTCTAAAATAGTTCCGGCTCAAAAGAAAATAAGAATTTATTCCTATACAAATCACGACGGATCGGGAGAAGTTCATTTCGAAACGGCAATTAAATCGGTTAAGTAAATATTGCCTGAGTGGCTTTTAATTTGACATTAATCATGAACATGATATAACTCACCTATGAAAAAAGCTCTACTCTTCATTTCTCTTGTTTATTCAACAATAACTTTCAGCCAAACCTATCAGCTGGTTCCTGATTCATGTACCTTCTGTTTTTATAAATATTCACCCGGATGGAACACTTGGGAACAAGGTATTTATGGTGTTTTACCAGATCAGGATACTTTGGTTTTAGGGAATCAATACAAAAAAATGACAGCTCCGTCCTTTCCCGGACAACCCTTTGCGATTCGTCAAGTTGGAAATCAGTTAATGGGTGTAGTTGAAGATTCGCTGAATGAATACTTAATCATGGATTTTGGCGCATCCGTTGGAGACACGATTTTTAATTTATTTTCGGAAGGATTTTATTATCATGCCAGGGTAATCGAAAAAGATTCGATTGAAGTGAATAATGGAAACTACCATCACTATATGAATCTTGTAGGAATTAGTGTGTATTACTTCGGCTCCTGGACTGAGGATGCATTTGAAATAAACTGGAATGAACGTTCCTTGTGCGGAGAATATGGAGGTGTTCGATACAATATTCC
>CBFGMW010000333.1:0-4078 GCA_965649925.1 uncultured Fluviicola sp. | reverse complement strand
ATCTTTGCTGTAACTCACATTCCCAACCGCGTAATATCCCGCTTTAACTCCCCAGCTCCAATTTGAATTGTGAAACAAACTGTCTGAATTGTGAAAATAGGTAATTTCATTATTTGATGCCAGACCGGCGAAATTGACTGTTTTGTGTTTTTTAAGCGAACGGTCTTTCATCCCCTCATCAATATATCCACCAAAAAGCAATGTATTAGAGATCTCATTCTTAAGCGAGGTCGTTAGAAAATCAAACTGACCGTTCACCAAAAGCTGCTGTCCGTATGGTTTTAGCGAATCATATTCTCCGGGAGCATTTACCTGTGCAATTGATTTACCAGCAAACAAAGCGCAGAAAAAGAATAACAAATTAATTTTCTTCATTAAACTTTATGTTTTACGGCGATTTTTGCCCCTAATTTGAATTTCATAAATGCTCCCTCCGGAATACTCATCTGAATTGAATTATTAGTATTCGGATCAGGTGTATTCAATTTCAAGCGCATACAAACTTTTTTTGCATTGTTCAATAAAGCAACTTGTTCAGCCGAGCAATTGAGGTTTATTTTGGAATCTTTCTGAAGAATTCCGTTGATTACTGTTCCATACACACTGGATGTTACAGAATTATCGGAAATAAGCTGTGTTAATAAATTTCCGGAACCATCCAGGAAGAACAATTCCAAATCTCCCTGGAACGGGAATGCATTTGTGACATTCAGCCAAATAATTCCTGATTCTACATGCGTCGCATCATAGTTCTGATTTAAAGAGAAATCAAACGTATCTACGATTGTCAAATCATCGAATCCAACATTCAAAGGTAAATTCCCTGTCAACTTGATATTCAACGGGTGCGCATCATAAATTTCATCATAACCACCAGAAACGTTGCCCCATGGATTTATCTGAAGCTGATATGAAATCTCATTTGATCCGCCATGATTTTCGAGGTAGTTTTCCAGGTTACTATTTGATCCGTCGAAAGCAACATTCGTTACCGTTGATTGAAATGCATTGTAATTGCCAAAAGCAGGATTTATTGTGATCCAATCTCCCACACTTGGATGAACCAGGCTTACCGTATTACCTTCGTAGTTTGTGTTTTTCAAACTTACCAATTTGATCTTGGCGCTCAATTTAAAGCCATTTTCGATTTCCAAACCTAAAGAAGCGGCATCGATATCAACCATTCCGCTAACGATATTGTTGAAAAAGGAAATGTTCTCAACTACAGTTTCTGTAATCAGCTCCGAACCAAAATAACCGCGAGCATAATCCAATTTCAAATTACTCATGGTAAAATCGAAACGCAGACTGTCCTGATTATTAATAGTAATTGAAGGTCCGTTGGGATCAGTTTTAACAGTTAATATAGACTGAAGCTTATTGGACGAATTTCCGTTTTGCCCGGTAAGATCAATAGTATAGCCAGTCAAATCAACGTAATCCGAAGTAGCACTCGGACTAGCATTGGTTCCCGGCGGAACTGTAAATGATTGTGAAAGTGTTACCCCGTTTTTTATAACACCGGGCAGTTCAACAGTAAAGATAGTGGCTGTCTCAACCGGACTTTCTACGCGAAGCTGAATTCCCCCGGTTTGAATCTGCATCAATCTTAACTGAACCGGATTCAAATCAAAATTATGTTCCTGAATATCATTCACGAAACTTACACCCGGAGCAACATTAAAGTTTGAAACGTTCAGTGCAAAGCTATGTCGTACTGTTGTATCAGGAATTTTAACGAAATCACTTAAGCGAAATGAATAAATATTTCTATCAATTGACAGTTCATAACTGCCACTATTTACGGAAAGGATGGATTGATCATCGAGTTGTTCAAGAGTCAAACTATCTTCTACAAGAGGCAAAGCCCATTTCGTGTCCCATTCGGCTTTTTCCCGTTTACAAGAGACCAGCACCAATATACACACAGTACTTAAACAATATAATACTCTCTTCATGATCATTCCAAAGATACGTGAACTAGTAAAAGGTTGGATTTCAAAATATTTTATACACGCTCAATGATGGTTGCATAACCTTGTCCAACACCAATGCACATGGTAACCAGTGCATATTTTTTATTCGAACGCTGAAGTTCATTTGCCGCAGCCATCAAAATGCGTGCTCCGGACATTCCCAGCGGGTGCCCAAGTGCGATTGCTCCGCCATTCGGGTTAATTCTCGGATCGTTGTCAGCAATACCAAGTGTTCTGGTGCAGGCAAGAACTTGTGCAGCGAAAGCTTCATTCAATTCCAAAACATCCATTTGATCCAACGTAAGTCCGGCTAATTTCAATGCTTTTTGGGAAGCCTGAACAGGACCAATTCCCATAATTCTGGGCTCAACTCCCGCAACTGCTGCAGAAACAATTCTGGCAACCGGCGTTAAGTTCTGTTCTTTCAATCCGTTTTCAGAAGCCAGCAATAAGGCGCAAGCACCATCATTTAATCCTGAAGCGTTACCTGCCGTTACCGTTCCGTCCTTTTTAAACGCGGGACGAAGACCACCAAGCGATTCCATTGAAGTTCCCGGCCGTATAAATTCGTCTTTGTCAAAAATCAAAGGATCTTGTTTTTTTCTGGGAATAGAAACCGAAACTATTTCTTGTCCTAAAATCCCGTTTTCCTGCGCGCGAACAGCTTTTTCCTGAGACCAAACGGAGAATTTATCCTGGTCTTCACGCGAAATACTCAGCATTTCCGCTAAATTTTCTGCTGTATTTCCCATCGCATCAACTCCAAACATCTCCTCCATTTTCGGGTTAATGAATCTCCATCCAAATGACGAATCGTATAGTTGCTGGTCTCTGCCGTACGCAGAAGATGCTTTTGACATAACCAAAGGTCCGCGCGTCATGTGTTCCATTCCTCCTGCAACCATGACATCAGCGCTTCCAGTTTGAATTGCTCTTGCCGCAGTAACCGAAGCCGCCATTCCGGAAGCACACAATCTATTTACAGTTTCACCACCAACAGAAATCGGGTAACCAGCGAGCAGCAAAGCCATTCGCGCAACATTCCGATTATCCTCTCCTGCTTGATTTGCACAACCAAAATAAAGATCATCAATTGCTTCAGGGTTTAATCCTTTATTTTTTTCCAAAAGAGCTTTTAAAACATGTGCTGCCAAATCATCAGCTCTCACAGGAGAAAGTGTTCCACCAAAATTACCAATAGCAGTTCTCACGCCATTTACCAGATATGCATCCTTCATATTTATCAACAATTGCGCTATTTCCTCTGAATGAAATCAGGAAGATTCAGCTTTCAAAAAAGTAAGGTTAAAGTTAGTACTTCTAATTCAGCTGGAAGTTGATTTTGAATAATTATTACCGAAATGAGTAACAGGTTTTACAAAAAAGGTCTCTTACCTATTCAAATCAGAAAAGCAAGCTGCGATTCAGTTACCGTAAGTTCAATTTTGATAATGTTGAAAACATTCTGTTCGAAGTGGTTTTTATTCTTGCTACATTCAAGCCACTAAAACGAAAATGAAACTAACATGAAACAGACGAAACTGGTGCTGGCTGCGACTTGTTTTCTCGCGTTGAATTCCTTTGCTCAAATGGAGGAACTGACACCGAAAGAAAAACAATACCGCGACTCAATCACGAAGCTAAATCAGCAAAACGCTACTATTGCAGCAAGTCAGGAAGCTTATAACAAAGGAATTGAACTTTACAATGAGAAAAAATTCTCCGAATCAATTGCCGAATTCAAGAAATCAATTACGTCTGATCCGAACTTTACGGCAGCATATTACAATAAGGGAGTAGCAGAAAACGAAGCGGAAAAATACCAGGATGCTGTTACAACACTGACCACTTTAATTGACAAACAGCCCGGATATTCCAAGGCCTATTTCCAAAGAGGAAGAAGTTACCAGGGCTTGAATGATTATTTGAAATCGGAAAAAGATTACGAAAAATCCATTGCACTGGAACCAACAAATCCGAAAGCATATTACAATTACGGTACACTGAAATTCATGCAGCAAGACTACAACACCGCAATAAAACACTTCACGAAAACTATTGAACTGGATGCCAATAATGCCTATGCTTACAATGATAGAGGA
>CBFGMW010000332.1:0-4080 GCA_965649925.1 uncultured Fluviicola sp. | reverse complement strand
AAACGGGAAACAAGCTTTCCTCCCAACCCATTAAAGGAACAGCTCCACGTGGTAAAACTCTTCGGGAAGACGAACAGCAAAAGAAAAAACTGCTTGCTTCTTTCAAAGACAAAACGGAAAACGTAATGATTGTTGACCTGGTTCGAAACGATTGTTCGAAGATTGCTGCCAAAGGAAGTGTGAAAGTGGAGGAATTCAGCGCATTACATACGTTTGAAACTGTACATCAATTGATTTCTACAATTTCCTGTGACTTAAAGGAAAACACCACTTTTTCGGAAATTCTCAGAGCCTTGTTTCCTATGGGCTCCATGACCGGAGCTCCGAAGAAAACGGTTGTTCAGCTTACCGAAAAGATTGAACGTTCTGCACGGAACTGGTACTCCGGAAGTATTGGCTGTATTGAACCGAACGGAGATTTCGATAGCAACGTACTCATTCGAACCTTATTCTACGATAAAAAGACTGAATCCATTTCCTGCATGGTTGGCGGCGCAATAACTCATCTTTCTCATCCGGAAGAAGAATGGGAAGAATGCAAAACGAAAGTCGGGAAAATCATTGATCGCTTTGGAACATGCACGTGGTAGAAAAACATATTCAGCAATTTGACTGGTCAGCGAAAAAACTGCTGGTTGCATGCAGCGGCGGTGTAGATTCAATGGTTTTGCTCCACTCGCTTCACAAGCAGAAAATTCCATTTGCGGTTTTACACGTGAATTATCAGCTGCGCGGTGCCGACAGTGATTCAGATGAACAACTGGTTAAACAGGTCTGCACCGATCTTAATGTCCCGTTTTTGTGCGTGAAATGTCCAACTGAGATTACAAAAGCCGAAGGAGTGAATCTTCAAAAAGCCGCCCGTGATTTCAGAAGAAAGCTTTTTTCCCAGTGGACATCTCTGAGCGCAAATCATTTTGTAATATTGGCCCATCATCTGAACGACCAGGAGGAAACTTTCTTTTTACAGTATTTCAGGGGAAGCGGAACGTTTGGTTTACGCGGAATGATGGCAGAGTCGCAGCAGCTGATTCGTCCATTCTTAGAGTTATCCAAAGAAGAACTGCGCCATTATGCTGAGAAAGCGAAAATTCCCTGGCGTGAAGATCAGTCTAACGCCGGATCGAATTACTTACGAAACCTTTTCAGGAACGAAATCCTTCCGAAACTTCACGCTGAAATACCGGCTCTAACAGAAAGTATTGGTACTTTTCAGAAAAAACTAAACGATTCCATTATGAATGAAACTGCAGATTCCGAAAAATGGATCAGTGAAGTGCTTTGCAATCAATTCATTGCAACAGAAGAATGGAAAGCAAGCAGTGAAGTCACCCAACTTTTGTTTGTAAAGACACTGGATCTCCCATCGTGGTCAATTAAAAGGCTGAAAGATCTTTTCAGGTTGAATCTGAGTGCCGAATTGGTTTGTAACGAATATTGGTTCTATAAAGGCACAAAAGGCGTTTATATTCGTCCGAAAAACCGTACTGCCAAAGCATGGGAATGCAAGATTGAAAAAAGGAAACCGGCGAAATCCGCACCCGAAAACGCAAAATTGGTTTGTGATTCGGAGATTGATCAGAACAAATTCGTTGTTCGGCCGGCTACAAAAGAAGATAAACTTCAACTTGCGGGCATGATTGGTCAGAAACGCGTGTGGGATTTATTAAAAGAAGAAGGAATCCCAAGTCAAATTCGTTCGGAATGGCCGGTTTTAAGCATTGATAATCAAGTTATTTGGGTTCCGAATATTGCCGTTTCCGATTCTCCGTTTACGAAAAAAGGCGATTCATCTATGATAACAATATCGCTCATCGAAAAAGTGAAATAATTATTTCCATAAAAAATCACGCGGTATTATTTTTTTATTACATTGTGTTAATAAACGATTAAACCCCGCGCACTATGGAACCAGAAGTTATCGAAAAAGAGGTTGTTAAAGACCTGACTTTCAAACTACCTATTCGATTTGATCAACAACCCGACATCATGCACAAATTGGAGGAAGCAACACGTTTAGGGAACGGTTACCATACGAAAGTTGGGATTGTTTTTCACGACGACGCCGGCTTAAAAAGAGTAAATACAACTATTTGGGCAACGGGGCAGAAATATATTTGCTTAAAGGGCGGCATGTGGATTCCCATCGATCACATAGTTGAGCTTAAATTTTAGGATTTCAATAGTTTATTCTACAATTAGAATCAAACAAACATCCATTACCAAGAACGTTTCGTAGTTTTGAGTACCAATCAAAATAATATGAAACGTTTTTTTTGTTTTCTGATTATTACCCTTTGTACCTTAAGTTTACAAGCACAGGTAAATTCCCAGGATAATGTAACCTGGAAAGTAAGTTACAATAAGGAAAAAAATCAAATTGAACTGAAAGCTGCCATTGCTGAAGGCTGGCATTTATACAGTCAGTTTATCAACAACGATATTGGCCCGGTTCCAACATCATTTTCATTTACAGAAAACACAACCGTAACATTTGTAGATAAAGTTGCTGAGCCAACTCCTATTCACGAATACGACGAAAACTTCGAAGCGAGTCTTGATTTCTTTAAAACAGAAGCTGTTTTCACACAGAAAGTATCAAAAGGAAGTAAAGGAAAAGTTACAGGAATTATTACATACATGATTTGTAATGATGTGATGTGCCTGCCGCCGGTAGATGTTCCGTTTGAAGTTACAATTCCCTAAAAACCCATATTCCAAACAATTGCTTATCCAAATAAAAAGATGAAAAACCTTTTAAAATCGTTGTTTTTACTCGTTAGCTTTGCACAGCTTTCTATTGCTCAAGGTGTTGAATATCCGGAAGATAAAGTAAAATGGAAATTCAAAGTAGAACAGGGAAAAGATTGTGAGGCCACTATTATTGCAGAAGCAACGATCGTTTCAGGATGGGAGATCAATGCTCTTTACTTACCCAAAGGATCTTTCGGTACACCAACTACTTTTTCCGTAATGCCGGATAAAAATGTGAAACTAATCGGTAAAGCCACAGAGCCTAAACCTATTTTAAAACACGACGTAGAAGCTGACGAAGATTTGGCATATCACATTGGAAAAATTGTTTTTCGCCAGAAAATCCAGATCCTGAATCAAAAAGATTTCAAATTGAAGATCAGTTATGGTTTCCAAACTTGTAAAATCGACGATTACTGCCTTGCGCCTTATGAAAACGTAACCTCAGTTACCGTGAAAGGTTGTGAAGGAGTAGAAACTTCTGAGATAATTAACGAAACACCTGAAGATTCAGCTTCTACTGCGGCAATTACAGATGATAATGTAAGTACTCCGAAAGAAAAGGACACTAAGATAGACAGCAAAGTAAAGGCTGGTCCCGATAAGAAAGGATCGCAATCGCTTTGGCTGGTATTCATCGGTGCTTTTTTTAGCGGTTTCTTAGCATTGATCATGCCTTGTGTATTCCCAATGATCCCGATGACGGTGAGTTTCTTTACAAAACGAAGTAAAACACGCGCATCAGGAATCCGGAATGCATTTTTATACGGTGGATCGATTATACTCATTCACGTTTTGCTTGGTGCAATTGTGGTGCTTTCGGGAGCGGGACATATCTTAAATGAACTCTCTACAAATGTATACTTCAATATTTTCTTCTTTTTAATGCTTTTCATTTTCGGATTATCCTTCTTAGGCGCATTCGAAATTCAATTGCCTGCAAAATGGACAAATAAAGCAGATGAAAAAGCAGATAAAGGTGGTGTTATCGGGATTTTCTTTATGGCTTTGGTCTTGTCGTTGGCTTCATTCTCTTGTACCGGTCCTATTTTGGGCGGTTTACTGGGAAGTCTTTCTGCTTACGGAGGCAGCTCTGCATTAATGGTCGGAATGTTCGCTTTTGGACTTGCTTTGGCGCTTCCGTTTATGCTTTTCGCATTATTCCCTTCCTGGTTAAATTCTATGCCAAGTTCGGGTGGATGGCTAAACGTTGTAAAAGTGTTCTTAGGATTTTTGGAAATTGCTTTCGCATTCAAATTCTTGTCAACTGCAGATACAACTATGCAGTGGCATTTACTGGAAAGAGAAGTCTTTATCTCCATTTGG
>CBFGMW010000331.1:0-4122 GCA_965649925.1 uncultured Fluviicola sp. | reverse complement strand
TTGTTGTGGACAATATTTAACAAATTTCGTCTCGAACTTTTAGAGATGTTATTATCTTTAGAAAAAATTGAAACTATGAAGAAGTTTATTCTACCACTTTTTGTAATGACCTTAGCACTAGGTTCTTGTAATATGGCTAACGATGACGATTACAAGAGTTTAGCAAAAGATATGTGTGATTGTGTCAATAAACATTCGGCAGGGCTCTCTGACGGAATGCGTGAGACATTGATTGCTGCAAGTGAAGATGGTGCTGACAGTGAGAAATTGATGGGCGACCAGATCATGAAAGATGTGGAGCAAGGATTGAAAGATCAGCAGGCATTGGAAAAAATCGGAACGGAAGTAGAAACGTGTATTTCAAGCTTGCAAAAAAAGTATGAAGACATTTACACAGATGATACGGAAGCTGAGATTCAGAAAAAGATCACTGCTGAATTGAAAATTGCAAAAGGATGTGAATTGACACATGCTTTGATTAAGATCAGTCAGAAAGCCGGAATGTAATTTCCTTTATTATATTGCAGAACCGCTAATTGAAAGGTTAGCGGTTTTTTTATACCAGATAAACCCGATTTTATGAAACCAGTTATAATACTTATCCTTTTTACAGGATTATTAAACAGCAAGTTATTTGCCCAGGACCTGTATCCCAAAATTGCCAAAGAATTATGCAGCTGTGTAAACGGAGAAGCAAAAGGGATTTCCAGCGATACCCGCAACGCCATTATTAAATCAGCAACTGACGGAACAGATTTGGAAGTTTTATTTACGGAACTTGCAGAGAAAGATGCCGATCAATTAATGAAAGATGCAGAACTGCTTCAGAAAATTGGTGAAGATATCGGTAAGTGTACTGAGAAGATTGAAAAGAAGTTCCCCGAAGTATTTGAAAATACTGACAGTGCAGATGAAGCAACAACTAAATTGCTGGAAGCCCTAAGCGGGGCGAAAGGCTGTGAGTTTACCTGGGCACTGATGATTTTGGGGCAGCAGGGAGATGACGAAGATGATTACTATTATTACGACGAGTAAATCATTTCACATGAAAGTTTTGATACCGCTTTTGCTTTTACTATTTCCAATTTCATTAAATGCACAGACCGATTCCGATTGGGAAAACTTAACGGCCGAATACTGTAAAGGAGTAAATAAATTCTCCAAAGGTATTTCCGAAGAAACCAAGGCCGCCATCATTTTTTCAGGTGAAACAGGTACGCCTCTGGTTGAGATTTTGACTGATCTGATTTCGCAGAATCCTGAACAATTTACGAAAGACGTCACGGAAATACAGGAAATGGAAACAGAAATGAACAGGTTTAATAGCAAATTGACTAAGAAATATCACCAGATCTATGGTTTAACTGAACAGGATGATCTCAATATGCGATTTATTACATTACTCGACTCGCAGGCAGGGTGTGAGTTTGCTAAAGCAATAGTTGAAGTTAAAATGCAGCATACTGTAGAAACCGCTGAACCGATAGAATAAGACTACTTGGTTCGCTGTACAGTATATTCTACCAACCCGATCAAAGCTCTTTTCGCTGCTGAATCCGGAACATCCTGAATGCATTCCAGGGCTTTTTCTTTCAGTTCCATCATTCGTGTATGTGCGTAATTAATTCCACCGCTTGCAATAACGATCTCCATGGCTTTCTGAACCCACACTTTCTCTTCGTTACGTCGTTTGATGATGTACTTCAATGTGCGCACGTCTTCTTTGGATGCGTTGTTCAGCGCATAAATAATTGGCAGTGTCAATTTGCGCTCTCGAATATCGTTTCCGGATGGTTTTCCAATCTCCTCACCCGAACCAAAATCGAAAATATCGTCTTTTAACTGAAAAGCCAGGCCAACATATTCTCCGAACAGGTACATTTTAGCCGCCATGTCCTCTCTGTCGACGGAAGCCGCACCTGCTTCACAAACCGCAGCAATCAAACTGGCAGTTTTCTGACGGATCACTTCGAAGTAAATTTCTTCCGTGATATCCAGCTTACGTGCTTTTTCGATTTGCAACAATTCTCCTTCGCTCATCTCACGAACAGCTTTGGAAACTATCTGCAAGGCACGAATATTATCGTGTTCAATGGAGTGGAGCAAAACGCGTGACAGAAGATAATCGCCCACCAAAACCGCAATTTTGTTTTTCCATAAAGCATTCACAGAGAAAAAACCGCGGCGTTCATTGGCATCGTCCACTACATCATCATGAACCAGCGATGCCGTATGCAGCAATTCCACCATAGAAGCAGCCTGGTACGTTTTGTCGTTCATTTCCCCAAGCATTTTTGCCGTAAGAAACATAAACATGGGGCGCATCTGCTTGCCTTTACGTTTAATAATGTAATGAGTGATTTTATCGAGAAGCGGAACTTTCGAACGCATAGACTCCTTAAAGCGCGCTTCGAAGATCTTCATTTCTTCCTGAATCGGTTCCAATAATTGGTCTACTGTCATGCCTTACAAATGTACTACTAATAGACTGATAATAGAACTAGTCGATTGATTAGATTTTTGAGAAAAAACACAAAATTGCTTAAAGCCGGAAAGAATGGACAACCATTTTTGCCGAGAGAATATTTAACAGTTTTTGCTTCGATAAGCATCATTTTTCTTTAGAATAATCGTTTGGCTTTTCATAACTTTAATGCTGTACAAAATAAACTTGTTGAGTACTGCTTTATCCGTTGCTTATTTCCATTAGTTATAAACCCTAAAAGCAACAGTATGAATATGAAACCCGAATTATTCGAAGAGTTCCCGGAGTTAAGAACCGACAGGTTAACACTTCGCGAAGTGAAAATGACAGATGCTGCTGCAATTTTCAAAATGCGTTCCAACGGAAGGGTGAATCAGTTTATTGCCCGCAGAAATATCCATTCTTTAGATGATTCAATTGAACTGGTGCACAAAACCATGCAGTTGTATGAAAACAAAACGGGTATTGGATGGGCTGGTGTTTTGCGCGATGGTAAAGAAATCATTGGCACTTGCGGGTTTAACAGTATTGATTTTCAAAATCACCGTGCCGAAATAGGAGGGGAGCTTTCTGTAGATTTCTGGGGAAAGAACATAGCCTGGGAAGCGGTTGAAGCGATTATTCATTTTGGATTGAACCAGCTCGATCTGCATACCATAGAAGCAAAAGTTTCGCCCAATAACAGAGGTGCCATTTTCCTGCTTGAAAATATGGGGTTTGAAAAAGAAGCTCATTTTAAAGACCGGATCTTTTTTGAAGGGAATTTTTTGGATATGGCCGTTTACACGCTGATTAAAGGAAACGAGAAATTGAAATTTACGTTGTAGGGTTAGCATGTGTTGCTCAATGAGCTGCATTAGAATCTAATTATCATCGCAGGATAACTTTTCAATAGCGCACCGGGACTTTGTATCGCTGCATGACCACTTTTAGTAAGGAATTCATCGTTGTGAGACAGAGAATCACCACTTTGTGTTAGAGCATGAGCGTTGTGCGGGGAGGAATCATTACTTTGTATCACTGCATGACCACTTTTCGTAAGTGGCAAAGAATCATCACTTTGTGTAAGAGCATGAGCGTTGTTCAGAAAGGGATAACCGGTTTTCGCGGGTGAATTAGCAGTGAATGATTTGCAATCCTTATTTCAGTACGCGCTGATCGATCAGTTTGTTCTTGTTGGCTAATTGACCGCAGGCAGCATCAATGTCTTTTCCGCGGCTTCGGCGTACGTTTACAATCAGGTTGCATTTCTCTTCCAGGAAACGGGCAAAAGCATCTACTTTTTCTCTGTCGGCCTGCTGATAAATACCGTCGTCGATCGGATTGTATTCAATAATGTTGATCTTACAGGGAACAGCTTTCGCGAAATCTGCCAGTTCACGGGCATCTTCCATTCCGTCGTTAAAATCCTTGAAAATGATGTATTCAAATGTAACACGGGAGCCGGTCTTTTCATGGAAATAAATCAACGCATCGCGCAAAGCTTCAATATTATTCGAATCATTGATCTCCATGATCTTTGAACGCTTTTTATCATTTGCCGCGTGAAGAGAGAGTGCTAGATTGAACTTCACGTCGTCGTCACCCAGTTTCATAATCATTTTCGCTATTCCGGCAGTAGAAATAGTTATTCTTTT
>CBFGMW010000330.1:0-4122 GCA_965649925.1 uncultured Fluviicola sp. | reverse complement strand
GAGTCGGTTATTAAACAATTGTCTGATTCATTCAGTGGTTCGCCTAATGTAGAGGCATTGAAAAAACAGTATCAGGATCGTTTGAAGCAACAGGAAGCAATGAACTTTTTAGCACCGGGAAAAGAAGCTCCTGATTTCACACAAAACGATGTGAACGGAAAACCAATAAGCTTATCAAGCCTTCGCGGACAAGTTGTACTTCTTGACTTTTGGGCATCGTGGTGTGGGCCATGCAGAGCGGAAAATCCGAATGTAGTGGCGCTTTATGGCAAATACAAAGATGCAGGTTTTACGGTGATGAGTGTTTCTTTGGATAAAGAGAAACAAAAATGGATTGATGCAATTGCAAAAGATAAATTAAGCTGGCCAAATCATGTTTCAGACTTGAAACATTGGTCGAATGAGGTTGCAAGACTTTACCAGGTAACTGGAATTCCATTCACTGTTCTGATTGATAAAGAAGGAAAAGTAATTGCTACAAGATTGCGCGGAGCTCAGTTAGAGCAAACTCTTCAACAAATTTTCGGATTTTAATGACACTCGAAAATGGTAAGTGTATTTACTTTGCTTCCGATTTTCATTTGGGAGTTCCGGACTACAAGACTTCACGGGAACGCGAAGCAAGAATTGTAGACTGGCTCACGTTTATTGAACCTACAGCGCAGGAAATTTTCCTCGTAGGTGATATTTTCGACTTCTGGTTCGAATACAAACACGTTATCCCAAAGGGCTTTGTTCGCTTACAGGGAAAAATTGCCGAACTGGTGGATAAAGGAATTCCGGTTCATTTCTTTACAGGAAACCACGATATGTGGATGTTTGATTACTTTCCGAAGGAATTAGGTGTTTCTATGTTTCGTGAGCCCATTGAACGAACGTGGAATAACAAAACATTCATAATTGGTCATGGCGATGGTCTTGGTCCTGGCGACAGAAACTACAAATTTTTAAAGCGCGTTTTCGCCGCCCGATGGTCCCAGTGGTGCTTTGCGCGCATTCATCCTAATTTCGGAATTGGACTGGCAAATTTCTGGTCCAGGAAAAGTCGTGCCGCAACCGGTAGTACAGATGAAAAATTCCTTGGCGAAGAAAACGAATGGTTGGTAGTTCACTGCAAAGAAGAGTTAAAGAAAAAGCATACTGATTATTTCGTTTTTGGCCACAGACACTTGCCAATGGAAATTGACCTGGGAGATCACTCCAGATACATCAATCTTGGCGAATGGCTGAAATACGACACTTATGGCGTTTTTGATGGAGTTGAAATGAAATTGGAGAAATGGAAAAATCATTGACTTCCAGTTGTTTAAAATTCCATTATTAAACTTTAAGTTTATCACTATAACCAAATTCACTAATTCGGTTTTTTCATTACTAAAAAGAAAACATTAAAAAAACGGGACTCCAACAATTGAAGTCCCGTTTTTCGCTTGAGTGAATCTATCTTAATGTGATCCTACAACCACTTTTTCTATAATTGTTTTAGAATCTACCTGTGCTTTAATCAAGTATACTCCCGGAGGAACAATCTCTGAATTCCAAAGCAATCTGATCATTGTTTCATTACAGCATGCTCGTTCAAACAAAGTTGTCACCTCCTCGCCTAGCATATTGTATAATTTAATCTCAACGGTTCTGTTCTCGGCACCGTCCAAAAGAATCGTTGTTTGCCCATTGGTTGGGTTGGGATTTACAGATAGTATCGGAACAATTCCCGGATCAGTTTCATCTTCTGAAACCTGGATGGTTCTGCACACGGTAACCGGCACGTTCGTTAAATCACCTAATCCGGTTTTCAGACATACTTCATACGAACCTGCTTTAGCATACTTGTGCTCCGGTTTTCTATCTGTTGAGAATGTTCCGTCACCAAAATCCCACAAGTAATCCATATCATCCTGAACGGTTTCATTTTCTCCGGTTTTAACTTCAAATTTCGATGTCAATCCGATTGAATTCGTAGAAAGGACGATGGAGCTTCCACATGTAACGGAAATGTTCTTGCAGATTCGGTCTTGACAAACAGGACTTGCTCCATTTTTTGTTACAACCAAACAAACGGTGTATGTTCCCGGATTAGGGAATCCTCCGAACGAAAAACTAAATCCTGAGCCCGTTGTCACAAGAGCATTTGTATTTGCATCCTTGATTGTCCAGCTGAAAGAATAACCAGTTCCGGGTGATGGTATGGTTGTGGACGCGAAAGTTGATGAGCTAGAGAATGTCCAGTAACAAGCGGAAACATTGGAATTGAAGTTCGCAACTAAATTACAGCCCATTGGTTTAAAACAAGTCTTGCTGGTAACAGTTACAGTATCATCAGCTACACAACCAAATACAGTTGTTGTTCTAACAATGTATGTTCCTGGACTTGTGACCACAATTGATTGAGTGGTTGCTCCACCACTTGGAGGCGGAGACCATAAATAGCTGTTTGCAGCAGAAGAAGTCAAAGTTGTAAATCCTCCGGTACAGAAAGTTAATGCACCACTGATAGTAGGTTCCGGATTTGGAAACACAAATAATTCTCGTGTTACCGTGCAGCCTGCATTATTTCTGTAAGTTATGATAACGTTTCCGGTTGAAACACCTGTTACAAGACCAGAATTGCTCACTGTTGCAATAGCAGTATTTGAACTCAACCAAGGGAAGAAAGTTGCGGCGGTAGGACTTCCTGATAACTGCAATGTAGATCCGGCACATAAACTGTAACCACCTGATATGGTTGGTGAGGCATATACTGTAACTACCTGCGTTTTCAAACATCCTGAACTATTCGTATATGTTATTGTTGATGTTCCCGCTGAAATTCCACTAACTACACCTGATGAGTTTACAGTTGCAACGGAATTATTTGAACTTAACCAAGGGTTAGTTGTTGCAGGTGTTCCGCTTCCTGTAAGTGAAGTAGTGTTTCCTGTACACAGGTTAAAAACCCCTGTGATCGTCGGGTTTGAGTTTACCGCAAAACTATGTGTTGTACTGCAACCGCCAACAAAATATGTTATTATTACATTTCCTTAACTGGAGCTGCTTGGAGTAACTAAACCACTTGCATTTACAGAAGCAATTGATGGTGCTGTACTTGACCAGGAACCTCCTGAAGGTGCTCCTGTTAATTGAACCGCCGCCCCTCCTACACATGCACTGAACGTTGGCCCCGAAATAACCGGAGTTGTAACTGTAACTGTTTTTCCCGTGCTTGTAGGAGAAGTACAGCCATTTACGGTTACCGAACAAAAATAGGTTCCTGACATAGCAGCAGTGGACGGATTTCTGACTGGGTCTTCTATATTAGATGTAAAACCACCAGGCCCTGACCACGAATAGCTTGCTCCTGCAATAGTGTTAGCTGTAAGGTTAAGCGCACTACCCGAACACACTGGAGAATTGGATCCTATTACAGGTGCTGTCGGGGTTTGGTTAACAACAACATTCATACTTGATTGACTACTGAAACATCCGTTAACGTTAACATAACAAGTGTATGTGCCTGACATGGCAGTAGTAGCCGGGTTTCTAACCGGGTCCTCCAGATTGGATGTGTATCCGCCTGGTCCTGACCAGTAATAAATGGCGCCGGCAATTGTGTTGGCGCTTAAGTTCAGAGTGCTGCCGGAACATGCCGGAGAACCATAACTGATTATTGGAGCTGCTGGTGTTGGATTCACCGTTATGGTAAGAGGAGCCGAAGTTGCATAACAACCATTTCCGTTATTGACGGTAACTGTGTAAGTTCCGGCAGAAGTTACATTAATTGATTGTGTAGTCTGATTTCCTGGGGACCAGGTGTTATTAGCGGCACTTGAAGACGTAAGTGTTATTGAACCACCGGAACAAATGGTAGGCTGCCCATCACCATGACTAATCGTTGGAACAGGATTCGGATTCACAGTGATATCCATCGTAACAGAAGTTGCACATTGCCAGCCATTCGGGCTGAACGTATAGGTGGTTGTTCCTGCAGCAGCCGTGTTTATTGTTGCCGGAGACCATGAACCTGATATTCCGTTGTTAGATGTTGCAGGAAGGGAGCCCGGTGTACTTCCAACACAATAAGGTCCCATTTGTGTGAATGTCGGAGTTACAATCGGGTTAATTGTGATGGTAAGTATATATGGA
>CBFGMW010000329.1:0-4124 GCA_965649925.1 uncultured Fluviicola sp. | reverse complement strand
GCGACCGCGGATGAGGTCTATCGGACCTGCGACCCGATCGTGGCGATTGCGCCGCTGATCCTGATCACCTTTATTGAAAACGCATTTAAACATGGCCTGCGACACAAACAAGGCGAAAAGAAATTAAAGATTCTTGTTTCCCGGCAGGATTCCGAGCGCATAACTATTGAATTAAGCGACAATGGAATTGGAAGAAATGTGGCCTTAGAACTCAATCTTGGCAATTCGCTTAAACGACAATCCTTCGCAACCCAGGCTCTCGAAAAACGAATGGCATTGATTAATAAACAAAATCAACAGCACATTCAATTAGAAATTATCGATTTGTTTGACGGTTTTGGAAATAGTACCGGAACAAGTATTTTACTAACTCTACATCACCATACGAAATGATCAAAGCATTAATTGTAGACGACGCGCCGCAAGTACGTAAACTGCTTCGATTGATGCTTGCGGAATTGGCTCAGGACATCCAACTGGTTGGCGAAGCCGAAAATGTGGAACAAGCTGTTACGCTGATTCGTTCTGAAAAACCGCAACTTGTTTTCCTGGATATTGAAATGCCGGGTAAAAGCGGATTACAGTTAGTCGACGAGCTAACTCCGGAGGAATTACAATTTCAAACCATCTTCATTACGGCTTATAGTCAGTATGCCATTCAGGCTTTTCGTCTTTCAGCGGTTGATTACCTCATCAAGCCAGTCAAAGAGAAAGAGTTGTTGGAAGCATTGGAAAAAGTAAGAACTCAAAGCGAATTAAAACGCTCTTCGGAACAACTGAGAACGCTGAGTGAAAATTTGAAACTGGAAACACACCATACGATCTGCATTCCGTTGAATTATGGATCGGAATATATCACCGTAACCGATATTGAATACATTGAAGCCGATAACACCTACGTTTATCTTTACTTCGTTAATGGTGAGCGAAAACTCGTTTCCAAGCACTTGAAATACTTTGAGCTTTTACTCTGCGATTTTGAGCTTTTTACCAAAGTGCACCGATCCTTCATTATCAACAGAAATGAGATGAAAGCCTTTCGAAAAGAAGATCGCGGCATAATCGTAATGAATAGCGGAAAACAGATCAGTCTTTCAAGAACACACCGACAAACCTTTCTGGAATTAATAGAAAAAGCAAATTAAGTACGTTCGCTAGCTCAAGTGTGTCGTTCTCTAGAAAATCACAATTGAGACCGTCTGACAGTCCTACTTTTACTCAAAACTAAGGACTTACGTATGAAAAAATTATTACTTACACCACTTTTCGTTGTTTTGATTACTCTAACAGTTAGTGCTCAAAACGTAAATATTCCGGATGCTAATTTCAAAACGTATTTGCTTGCAGATCCGAACATCAACACCAATTCTGATGCGGAAATTCAGGTAAGTGAAGCAACTGCTTATTCGGCTGGAATGAACATTAATTTTCTGGGAATAACAGATTTTACAGGAATTGAAGCATTTGTCAATCTGACAAGTCTTACCATTGTTTACAATCCGGTTACCACCATTGATTTGTCACAAAACACGGCGTTAACTGTGCTCGATATTTATTCCAATTCGTTCACCTCACTGGATGTTAGCAATAATACGGCGCTGGTTGAATTGAGATGTGAGAACAATCCGATCGGATCACTTGACATCAGTAATCTTCCTTCATTGAGTATGTTGACCTGTGGAAATTGTGGTTTGACAGCTTTGGACTTGACGAACAATCCTTTACTCAATCATGTGGAATTGGCAAACAACAATTCAAACAACCTGAATCAGGTAAGTTCAATTGATTTGTCGAACAATACAGCGCTGCAAATCTTCAGCATTGGTGGAAATAGTTTGACCACACTGGACGTTTCGAATAATAATTCACTAACATGGTTGAATTGCCAAGGAAACGATTTGACAACTCTGGATATTTCCAATTTGACAAACCTGGAGATCTTGTACGCTGCTGCGAATGAGTTCACCACACTCAATTTCTCCAATAATTTAAACCTCCAAACTATAGACATTTCTTCAAATCCATTAACTGGAACGGTTGACATCAGTGGTCATTCAAACATCAGAACCTTCTTTTGTTCCACAACAAATATTTCAACTTTGAACTTAGCCAACGGCCTCAATTCAGAGTTCACTGCAATGTACGCTTACGAAAATCCAAACCTCACCTGTATTGAAGTAGATGATACTGTTTGGTCGAATGCCAACTGGAATGGATGGTCAAATAAGGATCCCGGTACCGTTTACAGCGTAGATTGTGATGGACTTGGAATTAGCGAAGTAGGGCAAATTCTTGTGAACATCTATCCAAATCCGGTAAACGATGTTTTGAATATAGAATCGAAATCTGCAACAATTATTCAAATCGCAAACGTGCTTGGCGAGATCGTTCATACACAAACTATTCAGCTGGGAATAAACCCAATAGATGTGAGTTCACTTAATTCCGGAATTTACTTCATCAAAACTGGAAAAGGTGCTGATCTGAAATTCGTGAAACAATAAACTACCTCAATTTTAACTTTTAAAACATGAAAAAAAACATACTTTCCCTTGCACTAATTCTTGCAGCTGCATTTCATTCAACTGCGCAAAACGTAACAATTCCGGATGCTAATTTCAAAGCATACCTGGTTGCGAACACCGCAATTAATACAAATTCTGATGCTGAAATCCAAGTAAGTGAGGCAAGTTCCTTCACTGGCAGTATCATTTGTGATTACATAAACATTAACGATTTAACTGGAATAGAAGCATTTACCCAATTAACAGGCCTTGAAGTCCCAAACAACTATTTAACACAGATCGATCTAAGCGCTAATACTCAGCTTACGACATTTCGCTGCCAGGGGAATTTACTGACTTCTTTAGATGTTAGTGCCAACACGAATTTACTTTTGCTACATTGCTATGTTAACCAACTAACTTCCTTAACTCTGAATTCCGGTTTAGGATGGTTAGATTGCGGTACTAATCAACTGACTTCTCTGGACCTGAGTAACAACACTGATTTATACTCGGTGAATTGTAGTTACAACCAAATAACGGCATTAGATGTAAGTGCTAATCCGAACTTATATGAATTGTATTGTCGGGACAACCAACTGACAACTTTGAACGCCGCGAATGGTAACAATACCAATTATCAAGTTTTTACTGCAATAAACAATCCTTCCCTTACTTGTATTGAAGTAGACGATGCCGCATATAGCACAACAAACTGGACAAACATTAATGGTGTCGCGAGCTTCAGTGAGGATTGTGGTTTGGGAATAGAAACAACAACACAAACGGTATTGAATCTGTATCCTAATCCGGCAAATAATCTATTGAACATTGAATCGAAAATAGCCGCACAAGTTCAACTTGTAAACGTTTTGGGTAATGTACTTGAAGCACATGCTGTTCAACAAGGAATTAATCCGTTAAACATCGGTGATCTTACTGCCGGAATTTACTTCATCCGAACCGGAAATGGCGTTGATCTGAAATTTGTAAAACAATAACCTAACTTCATTTTAATTGAGTAATATGAAAACAAAACTACTTTTATGTGCCTTGCTGTTTGGAACAGTATTTACTGCAAATGCCCAAAGCGTTAACATTCCTGACGCCAATTTCAAGGCTTCTTTAGTTGGAAACACTTTTATTAATACGAATGCCGATACAGAAATCCAGATAAGTGAAGCTGCGGCGTACAACGGTCAATTGAATTGCAGTGAACTACTCATTACCGACCTCACAGGAATTGAAGCATTCACATCAATGCCGTCTTTGCACTGCAACGATAATCTGCTGACTTCACTTGATGTTAGCGCTTGTTCTTCACTGCTCTATTTATACTGTCAGAACAATCAACTTACGTCCTTAAATGTTTCTCCGGTAGTAAGAGAATTGGCATGTACAAATAATCAACTCACTTCAATTGATTTAAGTGCCAATCCTATACTGACGGTTTTGTTTTGCAACAATAATCTGCTCACTTCACTAAATGTTGCTAACGGGAATAAAGAGCAAGTCAATCCAAATGGCTTTAATACTACCGGCAATCCAAGTTTGACTTGTATTGAAGTGGATGATTCTTATTTTTCTTTGGCCAACTGGTGGGGTATTGATAGCTGGACA
>CBFGMW010000328.1:0-4129 GCA_965649925.1 uncultured Fluviicola sp. | reverse complement strand
GGAATTTCATTTGGCTGATTCTGCAAAAGCCATGAATTTGTCCGGAATTGTTGGTTGGAAAGTTTGTTCCACCGGGAACAGGCGACCAGTTTGCCAACTGAGCATGCGAGTACAAACTCAGCAGCAATATGGAGATAAGTATGATTCTTTTCATCGGAAATTAGTTTTTTGGAGTATTGAGTTCTTCAATTTTCTTTAACTCTTCGGTTTGAGCATCAATGATTCGCTGCTGCTCCTCCGGAGAAACAATACTACCATCTTCAAGAACCCAGGGTTTAACGGCTTTCATCCATCCTTTAAATGCACGAACTTCTGATGCGTAAAGCATGGTTTCATCAGGTTTTCCTTTTCGTTTTTGCTTTTTTTCTTTGCGGTCATGCTCGCGCTCACGCTCTTCTTCTGAGTCTTCGTCTTGTTCTAAACCAACTTCTCTTTCGAAGGTATCTGTTTCATGATTCTCAAAGGGTTCTTCGGGCAATACACGATCTTCCCAATACTCCCGGAAGGCTTCGATTGTTTGGTAATAGTTCGCATTCGGATCGTTCATCATTTCAATCCAAATTGGTTTTTTGCGGAATTTTCTTGCATTGTACTTCTTTACGTTGTCCTGGGCCAGACTGGTAAAATTTATACACATAAAGAGCAGGAACAGAAGTACTATTCCCATTTGTCGTTTGCCGTTCATAACACCTGGTTTTTGGTTTAATTTTAGCCGTTTTTCATTCTGTCTGAAAACCAACATTTTTCACGGTCGAAAGTTAACAAACTTCTATTCTCTTTTTAAAATTCAAACATTTGCCTTAATACAATACACGGATGTTGTATTTCCAACTTAGCAGGTTATTTTGTTCGAATTCGGAGCTGCTGGTTTTTGGTTATTCATTTCCCGGTAAAGTTTGATGCAGCTTAAAAAAGATTGCGAACAACTCACTATTTATCTACCTCTCAAACTCGATGAGTTCGTTTTCTTATACTATCAATTGATTCTTCAGGTTCTTTAATCGTAATCCGGAGAATGCGTATCAGATGGAATTATGGCTATTAGCGTTTTAACTAAATCGATGTAGGATTCACATAATGAAGTAGAAATTAGCTCCGGAAGATTTCTTCATGATGCAGGGATGCTCTTACAAAACTCCAAGCATCAGCAGGACGGAAAACAATAAAAGCATGATTGCAACGAAGCTTTGCAGGAACCTGATGGTCACTTTTTTTAGTAGTTTATTTCCAGCATACGCTCCTAAAAACGCCGATAAAACAGCCAGTGTTAAGAGTAAATAATCGAGTTCATGGTAATGTTTTACAATATCCGATGAATATATTCCCAACCTTGAAATATCAATTAATATAGCTATCACCACGCCGGTTGCAACAAACTGTTCTTTTGACAAACCTGCACGAATAAGAAATGCCGTTCTCAACGCTCCCTGGTTCCCGGATAATCCTCCGAAAAAACCACTCAAAACCCCACCAAGAGGGATATACTTTTTGTTAAACTCCAGTTTCGATAACTTAGGGATTATATCAAAAAGGGCAAAAAAGAAAAGCAATGCTCCTATTACGAGTTTTGTAATAGTAACGCTCCGGGTTGTGTCAAACATAGAATAAGTATGTATTGGTTCCATATCGGAGATAAGCGTCAAAACATACGCACCAATAAAGGCGGATATGATTGCAGGAATACCAAACTTTAATACAACATTCCGATTTGCATTTTTACCAACCAAAAACAGTTTGAATGCATTGTTGAGAAAGTGAACGATGGCAGTTAATGAAATAGCTAATTCCAAAGGGAAGAATATGGCGAATATGGGAACCAAAATAGTACCCAGCCCGAAGCCTGAAAAAAACGTCAGACCGGAACCTATCAAAGAAAAAAAACAAATTGTAATATACTCCGCTGCCATGATTATCTATTGCTGAGACTTAGAAAAACAAACCAATTAATTCTCAAATGTACTTCAAAATGAGATTTGAACGTAAAAGTTTGAAAGCTAAATAACCGGTTCAACACATTAATAGATTGGAATATGCCAAACTGCAATTAGAACGACTAAAACCTGATGTTCTTCGGTTGGTGGGAATTCATGAATGAAGACAATGTTGTATTTGGATAATAGCGGGTTTGCTAAAAAAATGGGTTATTTCGTACCAAAATCGTTAGCTATTGTCAGAAACTTCTTATTTCCTCCACTATGTTTAAAACAAAAGTGCTCTTCGCATTTGCCGTTTGCCTGACTTCGTTAGCACATTCGCAAAAACTTCAAATTTTAGATGATTATACCAATCAGCCAATTGCCAATGCTGTTGTAGTTCAAAACGCAATAACCTATTCATCCAATTCTGTTGGGATTATAGATTTAACAGGAATAGTTGTTCCGGCTGAAATTGCAGTCGAACATCCGAATTACATCAGTATGCCGATCCGGATTGTGAATCGTGAACTGACTGTTGTTTCGCTGCATGAAAAAACGATTGATTTGGATGAAGTTACCGTTTCATCCAGCAGATTCCTGGAAAAGAAATCGGATGTTCCCAAGCGAATAGAAATCATCCGGAATTCGGAATTACAAAGAATGAATCAAAGCAGCAGTGCAGATGTGCTTGCTTCCAACGGAGCGGTTTTCGTACAAAAATCACAATTGGGCGGCGGCTCGCCGGTAATAAGAGGATTTGAAACCAATAAGGTTCTTCTTGTGGTTGATGACGTTCCATTGAATAATGCAATTTACCGCGGCGGACATCTTCAGAATGTTCTGACCATTGATCCGGCAGCTTTAGAAAGTATAGAAATAGTTTATGGACCCGGTTCAGTTGTTTACGGATCAGATGCACTTGGCGGCGTGATGCATTTTCATACTATTAAGCCGCAGTTTTCTGAAACCGACTCCATGCTCATCAAAACCAATTCATACGGCAGGTATTTTTCAGCGGCGAACGGTTATTCCGGACATGCGTCTTTGAATCTGGGCTGGAAACGCTGGTCGTCTTTTACAAGCTTTACGTATTCCAACTTCGGCGACTTAACACAGGGAAGTGTCAGAGACAGTAAGTATTCAGATTTTGGTGAGAGAACATTCTACGTTGAACGTATCAACGGTGTAGATTCAATGATGAATAATTCAAACAGGAATAAACAGATTGGATCTGCCTACTCGCAGTACGACATTATTCAAAAGATTGCATTTAAACAAAATGATCGTGTTGTACATACGTTGAATATGCAGCTTTCAAACTCTTCTGATATTTCACGATACGACAGACTTACTCAAACTAAAAATGGACTCCCCCGCTTTTCGGAATGGTATTACGGACCACAGTTCAGAGCTTTCGCCAGTTATGATTTGTCGATCAGACAAAAAAGTAAACTCTATGATCAGCTGAAACTGAATGTTTCTCAGCAATGGATAGAAGAAAGCCGCCATGACAGAGCCTTTAAATCAGATTTTTTAAATCAAAGAAACGAGAAAGTAATGGTAAGTACGCTTTTGTTTGATCTGGAGAAACGATTGGGAAAACATGAAATCAGATACGGACTTTTCGCTAAATACGATGATGTTCAATCGACTGCCAGCAAAGAAAATATAGTAACAGGTGCATTGAATTCTTTGGATACCCGTTATCCGGATGGTGGATCTTTTATGGCAACAGGTGCACTGTACATTACAGATGCAATTGAGCTTTCGGATAAAATTATTTTAAGCGGCGGAATCCGGGGGAATTATGTTCAGCTTAACGCTAAATTCAATGATCAAACATTTTACCCTTTTCCTTATAGTGAAGTAAAACAAAACAACAGTGCTCTGAACGGTAACCTGGGAATAATTCTTCAGCCGACTAAAAGTATCAGAGTTTCTTTAAACGGATCAACCGGGTTCAGAGCTCCTAATATTGACGATTTGGCAAAAGTGTTTGAATCAGTAGTTGAAACAAGCAGTACTTCCGGAAAGTTAGTAGTTCCAAATACCAGCTTGAAACCTGAAACCGTTTATGCCGCAGAATTGGGTGTAAGTTATCGTCATAAAGACAATATCCAGGTATCAGCCCTAGGTTATTATTCAAGAATAGAAAATGTAATTGCTCTTCTTCCAGCTACGTTGAACGGTTCAGATACTGCTTTTTACAATGA
>CBFGMW010000327.1:0-4131 GCA_965649925.1 uncultured Fluviicola sp. | reverse complement strand
GTTGTTGAACCATGCGAACATTTCACGTCATCAGCATAAATTTCCAATTCAGGCTTGCTGTTTACGCTTGCGTCGTTGCTCAACAAAACATTTCCATTCGATTGAAAAGCATTGATTTTTTGAGCGTCTTTTCGAACGAACACTTTTCCGTTGAAAACTGCTGTTCCTTTATCGCCGATAATTCCTTTGTACAATTCGTTCGATTCGCAATGAGGAACTTTGTGATCAACCACCGTGTGATTGTCAACGTGCTGATTTCCTTTCAGAATATACGCGCCGTTCAAATGCGTTTCACAATTCGATCCGTTGACATCGATATTCAGGTTATTGCGAACCAAAGCTCCGTTTAACGTAACGGTATTGATGGTGAAATTTGAATCCGGTCCCTGGTTGATCTGCTCGGTTGCAACCTGGAAGCATGTATCGTTTTCTTCCTGCAATTTGTCGATCAACACTTTTGCATTCTTCCCAACATTTACTTCGGTAATCACATTGGTGAATGAACCTTCGCCGGATGCCGTAACGAAATGCTGAATAAAGCGAACGGATGAAAATGCTTCTGCAGTCAGTGAATGACGTACATTGGAAAGCACGTTTGATCCGTCATTAATGTGAATCAACTCGATTGTTGGCTCAATGACCATTTTTGCCGTTACGTGAACGTACAATCCGTCGGTTGTATAAGCCGTATTGATTGCGTTGAAAATGTCTTTTCCAATTGGGAAAGCCGTTCCGATTGTTTGAACCTCGTTTTCGTCCATTTGCGAAAGAGCCAGAATTTTCAAGCCGTCAGGGTAGCTTTTCGAAGAAAGTTCCTGTGAGAAATGTCCGTTTACGAAAACGTATTTCAATGAATCTTTTTCAAGTCCGAAAGTTCCTTTTACACCGGTTGCAGATTGAACCGCAAGTGGGGCATTTTTAATTTTGGTCACTCTTGTGTATTTCCAGGCTTCCGTTTTGGTAGTCGGGAAGTCGGTATTCTCAAGAATGTCTAGTGCTGTATTACGCAGGGAATTGTTCAGTAAAAAATTACCTTCTAATTTCCAGGTTAAGTCAGCACCTACTTTTTCTAATGTTTGCATAACTTTTTCTTACTGTGCAAATTCTGCTTTGATCCAATCGTAACCTTTTTCTTCCAGTTCCAGGGCCAGTTCTTTCGGTCCTGATTTCACGATTTTACCATCGTATAATACGTGTACGAAATCGGGTACGATATAATCCAATAAACGCTGGTAGTGTGTAATAACAACTGTTGCGTTTTTATCTGATTTCAATGTGTTTACTCCGTTTGCAACAATGCGTAATGCATCAATATCCAATCCGGAATCAGTTTCGTCTAAGATTGCCAGCTTAGGGTCAAGCATTGCCATTTGGAAGATCTCGTTACGTTTCTTTTCACCACCTGAGAATCCTTCGTTTACAGAACGGGAAGCCAGTTTAGCGTCTAATTCAACGATAGCACTCTTTTCTTTCACAAGCGCCATGAACTCTTTTGCCGAAATGGGGGCTTCTTTACGGTATTCACGAATTTCGTTTAAAGCCGTACGCAGGAAATTTACGTTTGAAACTCCGGGAATTTCTACCGGATATTGAAACGCAAGGAACAATCCTTCACGGGCACGATCTTCGGTTGCCATTTCCAGCAAGTCTTCACCGTCAAATTCAACAGAACCCTCTGTGATTTCGTATTCTTCACGTCCGGCTAAAACACTTGCCAAAGTACTTTTACCGGCACCGTTAGGCCCCATTATCGCATGAACTTCTCCGGCCTTAACCTCTAGGTTTAATCCTTTCAGAATTTCTTTTCCGTCTATCGACGCGTGTAAATTTTTAATTTTCAACATACTTCTATCTAAATTGCGACGAATCGCGATCTTGTCATTAAACATCTACCACCCTCCTCATTCCTCCCTCAAGGGAGGAAGTTGTTTCGAGTCTCCCCCTTTGGAGGCGATGTATTGAGCCTACCGAAATGGGGATTAAGTGGGGGAGGGCAGATCCCCCGATAATTTATCCTACTGATCCTTCTAAACTAATCGTCAGTAACTTCTGTGCTTCAACCGCAAATTCCATTGGAAGCTGGTTTAACACGTCTTTACAATATCCGTTTACAATTAAGCTAATGGCTTTTTCTTCCGAAATTCCACGCTGTAAACAGTAAAATATCTGGTCTTCACCAATTTTCGAAGTAGTGGCTTCGTGCTCAATTTTGGCACTTGGGTTTTTACATTCGATATATGGGAAAGTATGCGCGCCACACTCGTCGGTCATCAAAAGAGAATCACATTGTGAGAAGTTACGGGCGTTGTGAGCATTTTTATGGATCTGTACCAGTCCGCGGTAAGAATTGTGCGATTTTCCGGCAGAAATTCCTTTGGAAATGATTGTACTCTTTGTGTTTTTACCAAGGTGAATCATTTTTGTTCCTGTGTCTGCCTGCTGGTAATTATTTGTAACAGCTACAGAATAGAACTCACCGATTGAATTATCGCCTTTCAAAATACAAGACGGATATTTCCAGGTAACTGCCGAACCGGTTTCCACCTGCGTCCACGAGATTTTAGCGTTTGTTTCGCAAATTCCGCGTTTCGTTACGAAGTTGAAAATACCACCTTCACCGTTTTTATCGCCCGGGTACCAGTTCTGAACGGTAGAGTATTTGATTTCGGCATCTTTCAATGCAACCAATTCTACAACTGCAGCGTGCAATTGATTTTCATCGCGTTGCGGAGCAGTACATCCTTCCAGGTAAGAAACATAAGAACCTTCGTCGGCAACAACCAGTGTGCGTTCGAATTGTCCTGTATTTGCTTCATTGATGCGGAAGTAAGTAGATAATTCCATCGGGCAGCGAACTCCTTTCGGAATGTAACAGAAAGAACCGTCAGTAAACACAGCTGAATTAAGTGCTGCGTAGAAATTATCCGTTGGCGGAACTACAGAACCCATGTACTGTTTTACCAATTCAGGATATTCCTGTACTGCCTCTGAGAAAGAACAGAAAATAATTCCAAGTTCTTTCAGTTTGCTTTTGAAGCTTGTTGCAACCGAAACTGAATCCATTACAAAGTCCATCGCCACATTGGTTCCTGTTAAACGCTGCTGTTCATCTAGGGAAATACCCAATTTAGCCATGGTTTCTTTCATTTCCGGATCCACATCGTCCCAGCTCTCATACTTTTTAGTTTGTTTGGGAGCGGAATAATAGGAGATTGCCTGGAAATCCGGTTTTGTGTAGTGAACGTGCGCCCATGTAGGCTCAGTCATTTCCTTCCAGATAGCGAAACATTTTAATCGGTAATCCAATAACCATTGAGGTTCTTCCTTTTTGAATGAAATCAAGCGAATAATGTCTTCATTTAATCCAATAGGTGCTTTGTCAGACTCAATGTCTGTAGTAAACCCAAATTTATATTCCGAATTCTCGAGATCCTTCGCTAAGTCGTTTTCTGTATAACCCATCTAATCTATATCGAATTACAATGAAAATGATTCTCCGCAGCCGCATGTTCTGCCGGCGTTGGGATTTGAGAAAACAAATCCTTTCCCGTTCAATCCGCCTGAAAAATCAAGTGTAGTACCAATCAGGTATAAGAAGCTCTTTTTGTCAACAACCACTTTCATTCCGTTATCTTCAAAAATTTTATCGTCAGCTTTTTCTTCGTTGTCAAAAGTCAGCTGATACATTAGACCCGAGCATCCGCCACCTTCAACACCAACTCTGATAAAGAATCCGGCTTTCCCTTCGTCTTCCATCAGGCGAATGGCTTGTTTTTTGGCTTGTTCTGTAACTGTAATCATAACCTCAACCTTTATGTTTATTTATATTAACTCTAAATAAAGCTCAATTTCTCTGCAAAAATACCACATTTATGGTATTGGTGCAATAAAATGGATAAAGGATTTTGTTTGACGGGTATGAATAACAGTGAAAAATTGTTTTGAAGATTGCGGTTTTTATCACCGATCTATTTCGCCGGGTGTCTTCTGTGATTTTTTTTCAACAGATTAATGCCTGATATTGTGAGTTTTGCGACAATTTTATATATTCGTGCAACTTATTCGAACTAAACATCGTTTGATAAGAGCTTTATTAACCCCATTACTGCTACTACAATGAAAAAGAGGCTA
>CBFGMW010000326.1:0-4151 GCA_965649925.1 uncultured Fluviicola sp. | reverse complement strand
ACCAATCACCAATTCAAAATGACGACTTTTTTCTCCGTTCAACCACTCTTTCCTAATTTGTAATTCATAATTCGCAATTCGTAATTATCTTTACGGACATGAAACCAGAAGTACAACAACTTATAGCAGCGATGAGCAAGCGCTTTACATCGCACCCCTGGCACGGTATTGAGATCGGTGAAAAACAACCGGCTATCGTAAATGCATACATCGAAATTATCCCGAGTGATGCGATCAAATATGAGATCGATAAATCTTCAGGACATATTATGGTTGACAGACCACAAAAATTGTCGAACCACATGCCTTGCTTATATGGCTTTGTTCCACAAACATATTGTGATAAAGAAGTAGCAGCTTTCGCGAACGAGAAAACAGGAAGAACAAACATCGTTGGTGACGGCGATCCGTTAGATATTTGTGTTTTGAGCGAACGCTCTTTCAATCACGGGAACATTTTGTGTGAAGCTAAAGTAATAGGTGGTTTCCGCATGCTCGACGGTGGTGAGGCAGACGATAAGATCATTGCTGTTTTAAAAGGAGATCAGGCTTACGGTGAAGTAAACGATATCAGCGAAATGCCAAAATTGGTTATTGATCGTGTTCGTCACTTTTTCCTGACTTACAAAGATCTGGATGGCGCAGCGAAAAACGTTGAGATCACACATGTTTACGGAAGAGAAGAAGCATTCGAAGTAATTAAGCGCTCAAGCAACGATTACAAAGCGAAATATGGCGACGCGAATACAGAATTGGCGGAGGCGTTAAGCGCACTTGCGCTGTAATATTGAGGATTGGACTTCCCCCTTTGAAGAGGGATCGAGGGGGATGGCTTCCTAAGCTGGAAAATATGCCACCCTCCCTAGCCCTCCCTCAAGGGAGGAAATTTATAATCCTCTTAAATCTTAAAATAAGAACTATGAAAACACTAGTACTAGCATTAAGCGTTGTATTTGCAGGAAATGCAATCGCGCAACTGGCTCCGCAAGCGAGTCCGTCAGGGAAAGTAGAGCAGCGCATTGGTTTAACCGATGTAACTGTTAAATACTCTCGCCCGAGCAAAAACAACCGCGTGATCTTTGGTGATTTAGTTCCTTTCGGAGAAGTTTGGAGAACCGGAGCAAACGAAAACACAACAATTACGTGTACGGATGCTTTGATCTTCGGGAAAGATTCATTGAAACCGGGAACGTATGCGCTTTATTCTATGCCGTCAAAAGATTCATGGGATTTAATTTTCTACAGCACAACTGACAATTGGGGAACTCCTGAAAAATGGGACGACTCAAAAGTAGCATTGAGAACGAAAGCAGCTCCGGTTAGCACAAAGTGGACAACAGAATCGTTCACGATCAATATTACAAATCTGAAGAACGAAAGCGCTGCTATCCAGTTAATGTGGGATGAAACTGCGGTTTCTTTTCCGTTCACTGTTCCAACAGACAGTAAAGTAATGGCTAACATCGATAAAGCAATGGCCGGTCCAACCGGAAATGAATATTACGCTGCTGCCAATTACTACTTCGAAAGTGGAAAAGACCTGAAAAAAGCAAACGAATGGTGTGCAAAAGCAATTGCCGGACAACCGGATGCATTTTGGATCTATTTATTGATGGCAAAAATTCAGGTGAAACAAGGATTGAAAAAAGAAGCATTAGCTACTGCCGAAAAAGGAAGAGCTCTTGCCGTTACTGCAGATTACCAGCCGTACGTGAAACAATTCGACACGCTAATCGCAGAGGCGAAAAAGTAAGATTTCGTTTATAGTATTGAAAAGGTCATTTGCTTCGGTAGATGACCTTTTTTAGTTCTGGATTCTTAGGAAAAAGAATTGACGGAATTGCAGAATATTCGCAATTTTCTTCGCGTCCTTCTTTCTTTGCTGTAACATAATTTGAGCCATTTAAACCGCGAAGAAAGAAGAACGCAAAGATTGGTTCGCTGAGTGTATCAATCCACTATTCTCTTTTCAGAATCTCTAATCTACGAAGTGTACCAAACACAATCCATTTTCCTTATATTTAAATCATGAAGTGGTTCGTTATTTTAATACATTTTTTATTCCTTTCCCAGGTAGTCGGGCAATCGTCGTTATCAAAATATGAGGCTGATTTAGGAGATTTGTACAGCGGAACCCAACGGTATGTAGATATTGGAATTGAGAACAACAGCAGTTCACCCATTTATGTTTTGCGCATAGAGCAAAGTCCGCGGGTTGTTTACAAACTGAGTGCTGAACTTGTTCCGGCCAACAGTTTTGTCACGCTTCGTGTACAGGTCAATCCTACTGAAAAAGGAACGTTTGAACAAGGCTGTAATGTTTTTATGAGCGATCGAAACGGTCCGCTGACATTTGTAATCAAAGGAAATGTGATCCAGCTTCCTGTAAATAATTATGCAACTACCGCTTGTCCGGATTTCAATTCATCTCCGGTCGCAGCAAAACCGTCCAGCTTAACGATCATCACAAAAGATAAGGAAACAAATGAGGTTCTTGCGTCAACCAAAGTGGTTATTATTCGTAATGGTGAGCCCGCCGGAGCATGGGTGACCGGAAAAAGAGGCTCGTTCAATTTATCCATTCCTTCGGGCTATTTCTACTTTTTGGCTACAAGCGCAGGTTATCTGAACAAAGAAGCCGGTGTATACGTTGGTCCTGAGATTAACGAAATCACTATTCCTTTAACACGCGATCCGAATTACATATTCCCGGATGCAGTTTATTATCCTCCGGCCGACTCATCCGTTGCTTTAACAGTAGATGAAGCCAAAGAAATTCTGACCGAGAATACAGCGAACACTGATACACTCGCAGTTTTTAATCCGGCATTATCTGAAATTTCAGAAACCAATTTCGATCTGGAGTTCTTTAAACCGCTGAATATTGAGTTTGTGATAGATATTTCCAGTTCCATGAAGCAAAACGACAAAATGGAACTGATGAAATATTCCCTGAATCAACTGGTAAGCCAGCTGCGGCCGGTTGACCGAATGGGAATTGTAACGTACTCCGATCAGGCCGATGTTTTCCAGGTTTCAACGCTTGGCGACAGAAAAGAAGTCATTTCCAAAGCAGTCTCCGAATTGTAGCCGCAGGGAATGACCGCAGGCGGAAGAGGAATCAAAATGGGCTACAGGCAATTGATGCTGAATTACGATCCGGCAAAAACAAACATGGTTATTATCATAACCGACGGAGCTTTCAATAAAGATTCTGACGACTACCAGAAAACAGTCCGCAAATACGCTAAGAAAGGAATTATTTTCTCCGTCGTAGGAATTCAGGCGAAGGAAAAAGACGAAATTCAAATGACAGAAGCCGCTGCATTCGGGGCCGGACGCTATGTCTCTATTCATCAGCTCAGTGATGCACAGGACAAATTGTTCCGGGAAATCCGGATCGCTTCATTTAAAACAAAACCTTAAAACATGATCCGGCTTCTGCTATTCCTAACTTGCCTCATTTCTCTGAACTCAGCTTTCGCCTCCGATCCGGAAGATTCATTGATCCGGGCTACTATTGACCGCATGTTCCTCGGGATGACAAACGGTGACAGTGCTATGGTACAAAGTTGTTTTTATTCCAGGAATCATTTGGAAACCTGCGTCTTCGACAAAAAGGGAATCGTAGCCGTTCATGAAGAACAACTGACAGATTTCCTGAAAGCAGTTGGAACACCACGCGAAGAACTGTGGGAAGAACGCATTCATGATGTAGAGATCAAAGCAGATGCTCCGCTTGCCATGGCATGGGTTCCGTATGAGTTTTACCTCGACGGTGTGTACAGTCACGAAGGTGTGAACATCTTTCAATTGGTCAAGAAAGAAAACCAATGGCTGAAGTTCGACTTGCGCAGCTACGTGTACAACAGCCGAGTCCAGTGGACAGCCGCGCGTGTCTATCAGGGTCAGACCACGAACTTCAGGACTCCAGGCGGCGGATTCGCACCCGTGTACAGCCTGGGCGATGAAGAAGTGACTGCGGAGTTGAAGGCCATCAGTGAGGCAGCAAGCAGCAGGAGCTGCTGCTCTAATGACTGCAAATGACTGCAAATGACTGAGCGTACCGCCGTTAAACCGACAGCCATCTCAATTTATCAGGACGCAAGTACCTATTATTTGATGAGGAATTTTGAACCTCGGCTCTGGTC
>CBFGMW010000325.1:0-4151 GCA_965649925.1 uncultured Fluviicola sp. | reverse complement strand
GATGATTTGAACTTTAAGATTCCTTACGATAAAGCGTATAGAATTCATACAACGAGAGGTGGAGATTTCATCGAAGTGTTCATGGATCAATACGAACGTAAAAACGGTAACCGCAAATTAGTTCGTGACCTGGATTTGACGGAAGTAAATGAATTGTCAATTAATTCTTCGAACGATGAGGTAGCTCAATACTTTAGAGATAAAGTTGCAAGTTCAATGGAAGGTGTTGAACAGATCATGAGCAACCGTATCAACCAATTCGGTGTAGCACAGCCAAATATTCAGAAAGAAAGCGGTTCAAATCGTTTATATATTGAATTACCGGGTGTTCAGGACGAGGCGACTGTAGCTTCCAAATTGATTTCATCTGCGAACCTAGAATTCTTTGAAACATATCCGATCCAGGAAATGCAGGGGTTTCTTGCTCAGATCAATATGATGTCGCAGCGTGGTGAGATCAAAATTGATCAATCGGATCTTTTCGAAACAACAGCTGTCGATACAACTTTAAGTACGGAAGAGCAGGCTGCAATGAAAAAAATAAACGATTCCGTTGCGAAACGTAAGAATGATTCAATTGCAGAGGCTAAAACGAAAGCTGCCGGTCCGTCTAAAAACAAAGGCTTATTGGAATATCTGAAACCAAGTCCTGCAGGAGTTGGTGAAGTTGCCCCTGAAAACAGAGACGAAGTAAATGCTATCTTCAACAGACCGGATATTAAAGCTTCTATTCCGAAAGGATTGCGTTTTATGTGGTCTGCTAAACCTGAAGACGGAAGCCGTTCAAAAGAAAAAGTTTACGTCTTATACGCTATCAAAGTTCCTGAAGACGGAAAAGCGAAAGTGGGTGGTTCGGATATTAAAAATGCTAACAGAGGTTATGACCAGCAGGCTCGTAAAAACACTGTAAACCTTCAAATGACTTTTGACGGTCAAGAGAAATGGGGAGCAATGACGTCGGAGAACGTTGGGAAAATAGTTGCAATTACGATGGATAATGTAGTTTATTCTGCACCAATATTAATGAGCGCAATTACAAGTTGATCTACACAGATTTCCGGAAGTTTCTCTGCAGAAGATGCAACGGATCTTGCCGGAATTTTGAACGGTGGTGCACTTCCTGCTCCATGTGTTATTAAAGACTTAACGAAAGTTGGACCAACGATTGGAGCAGAAAACTCTTCGTCAGGTCTAATTTCATTCGCATTTGCATTCCTTGCAGTATTCATTTATATGTACTTCTACTACGGTAAAGGAGGTTTGGTAGCTAACCTTGCTCTTTTGGTCAACGTAGTATTGATCTTCGGATGTTTAGCGTCATTTGGAGCTGTCTTAACATTGGCTGGTATCGCAGGTATTGTATTAACAATTGGTACGGCGGTCGATGCGAATATTCTCATCTTCGAACGTGTTAAGGAGGAGAAAGCGCTTGGTAAGTCAACTGAAGAAGCGGTTCGCGTTGGTAACGCGAAAGCATTGCCTTCTATCATTGATGCGAACATGACTCACTTATTGGTTGCTGTGATTTTGAAAATCTTCGGAACTGGAGAGATCGAATCATTCGCTACAACATTGATCGTAGGTATCTTTACTTCTGTATTCTCTGCAATTATCATTGCCAAGTTGATTATCACAAGTCAATTGGAGAAAGGAAAAGATGTTACTTTCGGAACAAAATACACTCACAATTTATTCAGCAACTTCCATTTTGACTGGATCGGAAAACGTAAATATTTCTACGCATTCTCTATCCTTATCACAATCGCAGGTGTTGCTTCATTACTTACCCGTAAGTTGAATCCTTCAGTAGAATTTACTGGCGGTAGAACATACGGAGTATTGATCGACAAACCGGGTGATGTAGATAAGATTGAAGAAGGATTAGCTATTGTTTTCATTGAGAAAGGTAAAACGGAGCCAGCTTCAGTTGAGGTTAAAACAAAATCGAACGATTACAATTTAGAGATTACAACAAACTTCATGCTTTCCGACGATGGTGCTACACCATTGGTTGAAGAAAAATTGAAGGAAGGTTTGGATAAAATGAAAGCTGATATCGGTGAATATAAAATCACCAACTTCCGAATGATTTCTGCTTCTGTTTCTGATGAGTTGTGGACTTCAGCCGTGAAAGCAATTTCATTGGCATTGCTTGCTATCTTCCTATATATCTTCATCCGATTCGGACAATGGCAGTACTCTTTGGGTGCGATCATCGGATTGGCGCATGACGTTTTAGTGGTTCTTTCGGTATTCTCTTTGTTACACGGTATTCTTCCGTTCAACATGGATATCAACCAGGCGTTCATTGCTGCAATTCTAACAGTCATCGGTTACTCCATGAATGATACCGTCATTGTATTCGATAGGATCCGTGAGAGCTTGAATTTCGATAAAGGACAGCATGAAGCGAAAGGAGTAATCAATGAGGCATTGAACAAAACGTTGAGTCGTACATTCAATACATCCATGATCTTATTCGTTGTATTGTTGATCATGTTCATCTTCGGTGGACCGGCAATCAAAGGATTCTTGTTCGCTCTATTGATCGGGGTTGTTATCGGGACATACTCATCATTGTGTGTTGCAACACCAATTCTGATTGACTTCACGAAAACCTTCAAAACTAAAGGTGATAAGAAGAAGTAGTCTTAATATGACTACTGATAGTTGAGAATTTATAAAATTCAATATAGAAAAGGTTGTTCATTTTGGACAACCTTTTTTTGTTTGTTCTTTTTGTTGAAAAAGCCTTGCGCAGGATCGGGGATTCTCGGCTACGTATATATATGTCAAATGCTTACTGTTATAGCCTTTTCTTGGCCAAATCAGGATGCTTGCGCAGGAAATAACGCAAAATGGTGCGCGTGTCTTTGTCTTCCGGTCTGAGATCAATAAAACGTTTCCATTGTTCTGTTGATTTTTTGAAAATGAAGAACGGAACGAAACCAAAACCACGGTAAGAGCCGTTTTCAATCCAAACTACCGATTTCTCGCTTTTTTCCCTTCCGGGTTCAACGATAAAAAATGCTTCGTCGTCAAAGGTTAAATTCTGAATAATTTGCTTAATACGTTCGTTATAGCTCTCAGGCGTTTCTTCCTGCACACAGGCACCAAAACATTTCTTTACCTGGTAACCGAAGCACGAACTGAACGATTTTTCAATTCCGCAGAGCTTGAGGCATAAATGGTGATTTGCATTCAACAAGTGAATATAATCTGTTGCTTCGCGTTTACTGCTGAAAGTTGTAAGGGGAAGCAAGCTGTTTTTAGTAAGTCGGTCAACGAATAGCTGTTTATAGCCATGTCCGTCTTCGAAATAGAATAATCCGTAAGAGAAATTGCTTTTGCGAAGCGCACGGTTATAGAGTGGTTTATGTGCTTTTATAAGTTCCGATTCGTAAAGCAGGGCAATTAATTCAGATCCGGTTAATTCGAACTCAATTCGTGCAATTTCCTGGCGCATAGTTTCGCCTTTCATTGTTTTACTGTTCTTCAGATGCTGATCTATCCGTTTCCGGATGTGCTTACTTTTACCAATGTAGATTAACTGGTTTACATCATTGTAAAACTTATAGATTCCCGGCTTATTCGGTATTTCTTCCAGTTCCTCCAAATCGAGGTTCGGATGCAGCATTTTCGGATTAATATCTTCCTGGATAAATGTTGCGAGTCCTTTAGCATCTTTTTCAATCAGTAAAGTGAACAGCTCGGCAGTTGCTTCTGCATCTCCGCCTGCACGGTGCCGGCCATTAATTGAAATACCAAGCTCTCTGGTTAGTTTTCCGAGACTGTAGGAAAGATAACCCGGAATTACATACCGTGCGGCGCGAACCGTACAGAGGTGTTGTCTGCGGTAGTCAAAACCGAGTGTTTTAAATTCGGAACGAATCATTCCGTAATCGAAAGCAACATTGTGCGCAACAAAAACGCAGTCTTCGGTAAATTCAATAAAATGCTTAGCTATTTCGAAGAATTTGGGTGCATCTTTCACCATTTTGTCGTTGATACCGGTTAGTCGTGAAATAAACTCCGGAATCGGAATTTCAGGGTTCACCAGAGTGATAAACGAATCAATGACTTTTTCGCCATCGTGTTTATATACCGCTAGTTCTGTTATTTTCGACTGTTTGGTTGATCCACCCGTGGTC
>CBFGMW010000324.1:0-4153 GCA_965649925.1 uncultured Fluviicola sp. | reverse complement strand
CGTCCGATCCCACAAATAACAACAATCTGGATGGTTCTGTCGGGCTTCATCATGATTTTAAAAAATCTAAAGGAACTATCGATTGGAATGTCTACCAGTCTTTTGCTGAAATTGAAAACGTAGGCGACTATTCTCAGTTGTTCTCTTTCCCCAATGACAGCTCTTATCGTCAAACCCTGACATCTACAGAGCGCTCTCAGTTCACAACAGCAAGCATGGACATTGTTCGTTACCTGAACAAGAATATACGCACTGAAAGCGGTTTAAAACTTATTCACCGTCAAATGTCCGTTAATTCGAATATGTACACAACAAATGATACCGGAGATTTTACCTTCGATAGTTTGGGATACTTTCAATATCAATACACCGAACGCATTTATTCTGCCTATGGAATTGCGGCAAGTTCTTATAAAAAAATTAGTTACCAGGCGGGGATCCGATTGGAACAAAGTTTCCAGGAACCACGTCTTCTTTCAACCGGGCAGAATTTTCTGAATAAGTATTTCAATGTATTCCCTTCGGCACACGCGCGTTATCAAATAAAAGAAGGAAAAGAATTCTCAATCGGATACAGCAAACGTATTAACAGACCAAGTTCGGAAAGTTTGAATCCATTCACCAGTTATGCAGATCCTTTCAACCTGCGAAAAGGAAATCCAACCCTAACTCCGGAGTATATTCATTCCATTGATTTGGGATTCGAGAAATCACAAGGGAAATTTACCTATACAATTGCTGCTTACCAGCGTTTTTCGAAAGATGTGATCAGTCGTGTAAAGGAATTCTATCCGGATGGCACATCTGCCGGAACTCAGGCGAATATTGATAAATCGGTTTCAACCGGTGGAGAATTAGTGCTACAATACCGTCCAATTCCAAAATGGAGAATGATGGTTTCGGCAAACGGGAACTACATTAAGTACAGTGATCAATCCGGTACTTCATCTGCCAATTACAACAGAGAAGGTTTTGTGTTGTCTTTCAAAGGAAGCACAACAGTAGAATTAATGAATAAAACGTTGATTTTACAGGCGAATGGAAGAATTAGTATGCCATCTGTAACTCCGTCCGGAATTATGCGTCCGCGAGGAAGTTTTGATTTATCTGCAGATAAAACGTTCATGGATGGAAAGTGGGGAGTAGGATTGCGGATAACGGATGTTTTCAATACCCAGGGATTCAGATTTTATGTGGATCAGCCACTTGCTCAACAAGATGTTGAATTCAAATGGCTGACCCGTCGAGTTTACCTAAGTATCCGTTATCGCTTCGGGAAGGTAGACCTAGACAAGTCTAAGTCAGCTTCCGGCGGAAGTGGAGGAGGGTTCGACTTTTGATCAAACTTTCTCTTGCTTTTTACCTGCAAGACACTCCTGAACCTGCATGTGCACACCCAAGTGTACCAATGCTTTGTCGAAAGCTGATTTCTTTCTGACATTCTGACGTTTCTGTAGTGTTTTCATAACGCTTAATTTACTTCTGAAAGTTATGCAAATAACCTGCCACAAAAAACCGGTATTGAGTGAACAGTATCCACAACTGATTCTTAATATCAATAATTCGTACTAACGGTAAATGGTACAGGCTGATTGCCAAAAAAAACTAAAATAAACCGTGTAACATTCAAGCTATTTTTCTTTCCTATTGATAAATCATTAAAAGAACAGTACTTTTGTACCCGCAAATCTGCAACCAGAGCAAACAAAACTATGATCGATACGGGACTTTTTGAAGCAAAAAAATTATATCCATTTCAGGAGAAAACTGTTGCTACTATTATCGATGAACTCGATAAAAATGGTTTCGATTTCAACCTGTTGTTTCAGCTGCCTACTGGTGGAGGAAAAACAGTTATTTTCAGTGAAGTAGCTAAGAAATTCATTGAGAAGTATAACAAGAAAGTACTTATTCTCACTCATAGAATTGAGCTTTCCGTACAAACATCCAAACAGCTTTCTGCCATTGGTATCGGAAATAAGATCATTAGTTCGGAAGTAAAGAATCTGAAAGACGAAGATCACCACTGGTGTTATATCGCCATGGTAGAGACTTTAAATAATCGTCTCCAGGAAGATGAGAACTTTGTTGACGGAGTAGGCCTGGTAATTGTCGATGAGGCACACTACAACAGTTTTAGAAAAATTTTCCAATATTATTCAGGAGCGAACATTCTTGGCGTTACCGCAACTCCTTTAAGCTCAAACAAATCACTTCCTTTAAACGATCATTACAACAAACTCATTGTTGGAGAAAGTATTCTTTCTTTAATTGGTGGAGGATATTTAGCTGATGCAGAAACTTTTACATACGACGTTAACCTGCACGGATTGAAGATCGGAACAAACGGTGATTTCACTGTTTCGTCTTCTGAAGTTGTTTACGGAAACTACTTCATGCAGGAGAAATTGTTATTTGCTTACGAAGAAGTTGCTGTAGGACAAAAAACGCTGATTTTTAATTCGGGAATTGAAACATCCCTTCGTGTAGAAGAGACTTTTAAGAAACGTGGGTTTAAAATCCGACACCTGGATTCTACTTTTAGTGATAAAGACCGTAAAGATGTTCTTTCATGGTTTAAAGAGACTCCTGATGCTATTTTAACCTCAGTAGGAATCCTTACAACCGGTTTTGATGAGCCGACTGTTGAAACGATCATTTTGAATCGCGCCACGCGTTCATTAACACTTTACCATCAAATGATCGGTCGTGGTTCACGTCGTTTGCCGAATAAAGATAAATTCCGTTTAATTGATTTGGGGAACAACGTTCGCCGATTTGGTTTGTGGCAGGATTATATCAACTGGCAGGATGCATTCCGTTTTCCTGATCGTTTTCTGGAATCACGTTTGAGTGAAGGTGATGATCTGGAGTTTGAGGTTGAATTCGAATTTCCCCGTCACATGGAACAATTGGTTGATACGGCATTTCTGGAATCGTTTTCAATGCGCGACGTTTATTACGATTGTATAGATAAGGGCGAGAAAGGAAAATTAGCTGTTGATCTTTCTTTGGAGAATCACTGCGAAGGAATTGTACGTAAAGTTTCGGAATTTGACGAGGCTCTGAAGATTCAGGACGCTTTGCAGGAGCATATTGAACATCGTTTGAAGCTTTACACGAAATGTATCGCGAAGAGTACTCCTAATTACTTTAAGTATTTAATGGAGACATATAACCGTCAATTACGTCAGGAATTGCGTAAGGTTATTGAGGATTAATTATAGAAAGAAAAAAGAGTGCGAACGAACGAAACTAAATTCGTTTTTCATATATCTACATATTTTATCGGGAATCATCTTAGCGAAATCGTTAAGATGATTTTTTTTTGATTTTAGGATAAGGGTACATAGTCGGTCTGCCGCGGCGGACATTACGCCTTCGGAATGAAAAACAGAAAGTGCTTTTTCATGAGTTAAGCCGCAGAAAGTAGAATTGAACGCATTGAGACAAAACCAGGTTTCAAGACTGGAATCCGCTAAAAGTAGAGCAGAACCCGAAAAAAAGTCAAAAAAAGAGGGGTAAGCTACTCTTATCGCACCGCTACAACCTCATACCTTTGCTACGTTCCCGTCCTGGAGGATTAAGAGGGAGCTGGTCGTAAAAGACTTACCCCACCGCAAAAGTAGTAATTTCTTAGTGTTTTCAAAGCTTTCGATGGTAAACTAATTGATATTTTATAGAAAATGTATTAGGTGCGCATACAAAAAGGATTGTTGAAAACTTTGTTTATAGCTGATTATGTGTAAATTAGCTACCTATTTTCGCAAGAATGAGAACACTACTACTTTCGTTTGTCCTTTTCACTACAGCAATTTTCGGTCAGGAGGATAAAATTAATTACACGGACTCAACTGGTTTAAGACAAGGTGATTGGCAAATTTTAGGCTCAGAAGTACCTGAATTCGGAATTGAACCGACAAGCATCGCTGAAGAAGGAAAATATGTGAACAATCAAAAGATTGGTCCATGGATTCGATACAACAAAACAGGCACCCAGGCAATTTCTCTTATCATTTATGAAATAGATCCTGTTTCAAAGGAGTCTGAGCGCGTTTCTATTCATAGTTATAAATATCATAGTAACGGTCAGTTGGCACTATTGCCTTATGCAGGTAAGTGTAAAATGAAGGCAAATTTCAAACGATTTGAC
>CBFGMW010000323.1:0-4160 GCA_965649925.1 uncultured Fluviicola sp. | reverse complement strand
ATTTCCATCTAGAATAAGTAATTCTTTTTCTTTTTTTTTGTTGCTTTAATGTCTGTTCCTAATCGTTGCAGGTAGGAAATCAATGCAATAATTTCCTTGTTTGCTGGTGTTTTGATTCCGTCCTTTTTAAGTCTGAGCTGAATACTATCAGCCTGTTTCATTAAATCTTTGTTGGCAATCTTATCGTAGTTTTTGGGATAAGGCACACCAAGGGTTTGCATCGCCCGGATTTTTGCACCTGTTGAACTCGTGTCCAGATTGGCATCCAGCATCCAGGAGTAAGCTGGCATAATTGACCCGGGCGACATACTTACAGGATCAAGCATGTGGTTGTAATGCCAGGAATCGGGATATTTGCCACCAATACGATGAAGGTCAGGACCTGTTCGTTTTGAACCCCATTGGAATGGATGATCATAAACAAATTCTCCCGCTTTGGAGTATTCTCCATATCGTGCTGTTTCTGATCTGAACGGACGTACGGTTTGTGAGTGACAGGTGTAACAGCCTTCCCTTACGTAGATGTCTCTTCCCTGGAGTTCCAGTGGTGTATAGGGTTTAACACTTGAAATAGTTTCAATATTTGATTTCACAAGGAAAGTGGGTACCATTTCAATTGCTCCTCCAATCAGGATTACGAGTAAACTGAAGATCATTAATTGTACTGGTCTGCGCTCGATCCATCGGTGCCAGTGCTCATGTGCATGAGGTTTTTCAGCTTTAATCAATGGCATAGCCTGTGCGGGTTCGTTAGCAACAAGTACTCCGGATTTTACCGTTTTGTAAATGTTGTAAGTCATCATGATTACTCCGGCCAGGTACATGGTTCCTCCTAATGAGCGTGCAATGTACATTGGTCTGATCTGAACCACTGTTTCCAAGAAATTCGGGTATTTCAACAAGCCTTCTTCTGTGAATTCTTTCCACATTAAACTTTGCATGAAACCTGCCCAATACATTGGAACGGCATAGAATAAAATTCCCAGAGTTCCCAACCAGAAATGCCAGTTTGCCAGTTTCTTTGACCACAATTCAGTTTTAAAGATTTTCGGGATCAGCCAGTAAAGAATACCAAATGTCAGGAATCCGTTCCAGCATAATGCACCAACGTGCACATGGGCTACAATCCAATCCGTAAAGTGCCCGATTGCATTCACGTTTTTCAAAGAAAGAAGCGGCCCCTCCAGCGTGGCCATACCGTAACAGGTAACTGCAACCACCATGAATTTCAAGGTTACATCTTCACGTACTTTATCCCAGGCCCCACGAAGTGTAAGTAAGCCATTGATCATTCCTCCCCAGGATGGAGCAATCAGCATGATGGAGAAAACTACACCAAGTGATTGCGCCCAATCCGGTAAGGACGTGTAGAGCAGGTGATGGGGACCGGCCCAGATATAAAGAAATATCAGAGCCCAGAAATGGATTATGGATAAACGATATGAGTACACCGGACGGTTTGCAGCTTTCGGAATGAAATAATACATCAATCCGAGATATGGTGTAGTTAAGAAGAACGCAACAGCATTATGTCCGTACCACCATTGAACTAAAGCATCCTGAACACCGGCGTACCATGAGTAACTTTTGAAAAAACTAATCGGTAACTCGAATGAATTTACCAGGTGCAGAACAGCAACCGTTACAAATGTTGCGATATAGAACCAGATCGCAACATATAAATGACGTTCACGACGTTTGATAATTGTACCGAACATGTTCCAGCCGAAGACAACCCAGATAATAGTGATTGCAATGTCAATCGGCCATTCCAGTTCCGCATATTCCTTACCGGTAGTCATTCCTAAAGGCAGGGATAATGCGGCAGCTACTATTATGAGCTGCCAGCCCCAAAAGTGAATTTTACTTAGTTTGTCGCTGAACATTCGGGCTTTACATAACCGCTGCAGGGAATAGTAAACTCCCATAAATATTCCGTTTCCTACAAAAGCAAAAATGACCGCGTTGGTATGTAACGGTCGTATTCTGCCGAAGGAAGTATATTCCAAATCGAGGTTTAATGCGGGAAAAACGAGTTGAAGTGCCACCCAAAGGCCTACGGTCATACCGATCAAACCCCAGAATATGGTTGCGAAGGCAAACTGCTTGACAATTTTGTTGTCGTAGGAAAACTGTTCTGGTTCCATAAGTAAATTGTTATTGTTTTTTTGATTTTTTTTCAGATGGTTCATCGAAAAGCATTCTGACGGAAGGGGTGTAATCATCGTCGTACTGACCTTGTTTTACAGCCCAGAGAAAAGTTGCGAGAAAAGCAACAGCAATCACTAGGCTGATTCCGATAAGTATATATAATGCGCCCATTTCAGAATGTTTTATGCGGCAAATCTACTAGTGCAAAAAGGGGGGAACTATGAACTTTGTCAATGAAAAAGCTGACTTTCATCATCTTTTCTCAAAATGGTTGGTAACCAGTGAGTAATATGCTTTTTCAGGCACATAAAAATTACAGGTGATGTCTTTTTGCGGCAATCGAAGTGAGAACAGTAGTGATAAGTACGATGGATATAGTGCTCGACGGCATGAGTATTGCCGCTAAAACCGGTGATAAGGTTCCCTGCACCGCAAAGTACAATCCAATTGCATTGTACAATACTGAAAAGGCAAATGTGATTACAATAATTTTCTTGCCTGCTTTCGCCAGCTTGAAAAAAGAAGGCAGGAGTTCAAACGAAGATCCATCCAGAATAGCATCACATGCAGGTGTGAAAGTGTTTGTGTCGTCTGAAATGGCTATTCCCGCATTGCTGGTATTTAAAGCACCGGCATCGTTCAGCCCGTCCCCAATCATTACAACATATTTCTGCTGTTTTTGATATTCTTTTTCATCTTTCATTTTGTGTTCAGGCTTCAGTTTGAATTGAAGCGGGGTGGTAGGCCCGAAAAGCTCTCTTAAAGCTGATTTCTCGGAATCATTATCACCGGATATTACAGCCAGTTGATGATCAGAACCTAAAGACTTAATAATCTGTTTCATTCCATTTCTATATTTGTTATGGAACCGAAAACAGCCTTTTAATTCGTTGTCTATTTTTAAATAAACTGATGTGGAAAGAGGTGTGCTGTCTGTTGGAGTAAAATCCAAAAAAGAGGCAGAACCAAGCATTATCACGTGTTCCCCTGCTTTTCCGAATATTCCTTTTCCGATAATTTCTGAGAAATGGGTTATTTCCTGCGCTGGTTGTACGAGGCAGCTGCTGCAAATGAGCTGACTTAAAGGGTGCGACGATTGTGCGGCGAGTGATGCAACCCATTGGATCTCCTGGTGTGAAAGCTGAGATCCTTCAAACAACACTGTATTCCCTTTGGTAATAGTTCCTGTTTTATCGAATAATAGGATATCTGCCTTAGCCAACTCATTAATAACAGCAGCATTTTTTAGATAAAATTTATTTCTTCCGAAAACACGAAGCAGGTTCCCGTTGGCAAAACTGCTGGTTAATAAAAGACCACACGGACAAGCAACAATAAGAACCGCAGTAACAGCATTTAATATTTTGGTCGGGTCGACTATAAACCAATAGAGACCAGCAGAAAATGCCGCTGTGAATACCCCGATGGTAAACCATAAATTGATAGAATCTACGAACGTAGATTTGTCGGTTTCTTCTTTTCCGTCTTTGTTCCACAACTTGGTAAGGTAACTTTGCGAGACACTCTGTGTAACTTCCAGCTGAACAGCCCCGTCAAGTTGTCTTCCACCTGCATAAATCAAATCACCCTTTAATTTTTTCACAGGACTTGATTCACCCGTAATAAAACTGTAATCTACGTGTGTCGAATCACTTAAGAGTATTGCATCAGCCGGAATCAATTCGTTATTCCGGATTAAGATGCGGTCATTCTTTTTTAATGCCATAACCGATATAGGAGAGGTGCTTCCGTCTGAACCAAAAACTGAAACTGCAATCGGGAAGTATGATTTATAATCACGATCAAAGGAAAGCGTATCATAAGTTCTATTCTGAAAATAACGGCCAAGAAGCATGAAAAAGACAATTCCTGTCATCGAATCCAGATAACCGGGCCCGCTGTGATTAAGTATTTCGTACACACTTCTGGAAAATGTAACCAAAATGGCTAAAGCAATGGGAGCGTCAATGTTTAGAAAACGGTATTTAATTCCTTTCCAGGCAGATAGG
>CBFGMW010000322.1:0-4163 GCA_965649925.1 uncultured Fluviicola sp. | reverse complement strand
TGGCACAAAGTGAGAGTGCGCCGAACGAAATTTAATGTAAATCTTATGAAATATTTTACTCTACTATCATTTGTGATTTGCTCCTACATTGGAATGGCTCAAAATTATTCTCTGACCATTTTCAATAACAACGGACAACAATTCTTTGCCATCTTAAACGGAACGCGTCAAAACTCAATTCCACAAACAAACCTGAAAATTTCGGGAATGGCTGCAGGATCTTATGAACTGAAATTGATTTTCGCTGATGGAAAAACGGCAGATATTAATAAAAAGTTCTGGATGGATCCTGAAACTTCAGGGGATCACGTATGTCGTGTTACCTTCAAAAAAGGAAAAGGAAAACTGAAGTACTTTGGTGTAACGAACGAAGGAATGGCTCCTGCAGGTGGAACGCCAGTTGAGTACAGACCAAATGAACAGGCTGTTTATTCTGATCAGTCAACAGCTTCAACTACAACTGGAGGCGGAACACAAACTACCTCGCAGCCAACAACAACTTCCGGGCAAACACAAACCAATAGTGGGAGCCAATCTACAACACAAACAGGAGGAAATGGATCTGCAACCAGCCCAATGGTCTCCGGCTCAACACAAAATGGAAATGGTTCAGGAACGATAACAACTTCTACAACGGTTTCAGATCCGAATATTAACGGAACGGGAAATGTAGGAATGACAACTTCAACAACCGTTTCAGATCCGAACATGAACGGTGGAACAGGTAATATCGGAATGTCGACTTCGACAACTGTAACAGATCCGAATATGAATGGTGGCAACGGAAACTTCGGGATGAATACAACTATTTCCGATCCGAATAACCCGAACGGAAATATCAATGTGAACATCAATATGAATATGAGTGATCCGATGATGAACGGAAATCAAGGTTCTTACGGAACTTCTACAACCGTTACGGAGGGTTCGCAAACACATACAACATCAAGCAGTGTGAATGGAGTAGGGAATTCTCAAACAACAACCTCTACTTATGGTTCTTCATCTACTACCACAACAAACAACGGAGTAAGTACAACACAAAGCGATTCCTGGTCAGGTGGAGAAACAACTACAGGAGAGGTCACAACATCACAGCCTCAAACTACGTCAGCCACAACAACTACAAGTGCAACTTCAACAGGATATTCTTGTACAAAAGTAATGTCTAATGTAGACAATGAAATAGCAACTATCGGTAAATTGAATTTTGATGATGATAAGATTGCTTACATGAAAGAGAATTTAAGCGGAACTTGCGTGAGCTCAGATCAGGCTTACAAAATGGTTAATCTGTTAATGCACGATGATGACCAATTAGATATGTCGAAATTCTTTTACGATCGTATGACTGATAAGACCAATGCAAATAAACTAATGGATTTAATGTCATTCGAAGAGGATAAACTGGAATTCGCACGTTACATGAAAAATCATTAATTCGAAATATTAAAGTCCCGGACGTGAATGTCGGGGCTTTTTTTTGTAAATTGCTAATAGCTACTAAAAACATTTATTATGAAAACATTTTTAACTTTTGTGCTTCTGGCTTTTTCAGCTCAATTATTCGCACATAATAACGAACCGTTAACTGGCGGATCGGAGCAAGTATCAATGAAAGTCATGGGAACTAAAATTCCGTGTAACGGAACAGATGGAAACACTTCTTGCTTCCAGGTTCAAAAAGGAGCTTCTATCGGAACAGATTTTTGGGAGGTTTTACCGGAGCCAATTGCCGGATTTAACTTTGAACCGGGCTATACGTACTTTCTGACGGTGAAAATAACGACAAGAGAAAACCCGGCTGCCGGGCAATCCAATTTTATTTACGAATTGGTGAATGTTGTTTCAAAAACAAAGGAATAAGCTTATTTATCACATTTCGATGAGCAGCTATCAATTTTCATTCTATTTTTGAAATATGGAAAAGAAATGGTTGCTCACAGGAATTTTATTGATTATACTTTCAATTATTTTGGGTGCTTTCGGCGCTCATACATTGAAAGAAACCTACAAATTGGAACCTGATCAATTGAACGCTTTTGAAACCGGAGTTCGTTATCAAATGTATCATGGAATTGCATTCCTGATTTTACCATTCATTTTTTCTAAGATTAACTCCACAGGGAAATCAGCGTTCTGGCTACTTCTACTGGGAGTTATTTTGTTTTCCGGAAGTATTTACGGATTAACCTTTGCCAATGTAGCGGGGGTTGAAACGGTTAAAAAAGCAATCGGTCCAATTACACCTATCGGAGGATTATTACTAATCATTGGTTGGATCGTGAACTTTGTGGCTGTTCTAAAATGGAATAATGGCAAAGCTTAAGGTTACTGTTCTGGGTAGTGGAACTTCGCAGGGAGTTCCGGTAATTGCATGTAACTGTCATGTGTGTGCCTCTGCTGATCCGAAAGATAATCGTTTACGCTGTTCCATTCTTTTTGAAACTGATTCAGGCAATTATGTGATAGATTCAGGCCCCGATTTCCGTCAGCAGATGTTGCGCGAGAAGGTCCAAACCTTAAATGCGATTTTATTTACGCATGAGCATAAAGATCATGTTGCCGGGTTGGATGACGTGCGTGCGTTCAATTTTAAAGAGAATAAAGCCATAGATGTTTATTGTACGTTTTCCGTTGAACAGGCTTTAAGAAGGGAGTTTCATTATGTTTTCCAGGAGAATTCGTATCCCGGAATTCCGCGTGTGAACCTGATTAATTTCAGTAATGCACCCATTCATTTAGATCATACATTAGAAATTACACCTATTCGTGTGATGCACTATAAAATGGAAGTTTTTGGTTTTCGGATCGGGAATTTTGCATACATCACCGATGCTAAAACGGTCGATGAAGAAGAAATTGCCAAACTAACCGGGGTAGAGGTGCTGATCATTAATTGTTTGCGAAAAGAATTGCATATTTCGCATTTCAATCTCGAAGAAGCATTAGAGTTTATTGAGAAAGTAAATCCCAAAAAAGCTTATCTCACTCATATTTCGCACATGTTCGGGACTCACCGGGAAATTGAAAACGAATTGCCTCTGAACGTTCATGTGGCTTTTGACAGACAGCAGTTCGAATTTGAAATTTAGTGTATGAAAACAATCTGCTTACTACTTTTTCTTGCTACGGCTTTTTCTGCACATTCGCAGGTTCTTTCCATTACAGGAAACGGAAAATTGATTGCCGATTTTAATTCTACCGGTGAAGTACCTAATGTGAAAGGACTTTATCTGGAAAAGTACCAAACGCTTGTTTCTGTGATTGAAGGAACGAATACAGTTAAATGTATGGTGCGTATTGGCGGAACGGTAAACGTGATTGGTGTTTGGGAGCTAAACGATCTCAACGATGTGAAAGTGAAAATTTACGAAGTTGAGATGGAAGCAGGGAAAACAGATGTTTTAATGGTTGGATTGACTGACGATAAAGCCGTTCAGATGAATCTCTTTCGCCTCAATGGAGAAGATTTGGATGATCTTGGCTATAATTATTTCGAACAGAAAAACGCAGGTGAATCGATTGTTCTTAAAATTGAGGCCGACGTAGTTTCGGTATCTTACGACAAAGGAACCGAGAATCCGCGCTACGGAATAAAAGCGGGTGTTTTTCAGGAGCTTTTCGCAGAGTAACGAAAAGTGGTGTTAGTTTCAGCATAAATCCTAAATTTGTGTCACTAAAAATTCAGATATGTCAAAATTATTAGAAGGAAAACGCGGTATTATCACCGGTGCTTTAGATGAGAATTCCATAGCATGGAAAGTTGCTGAAAAAGCGTACGAACATGGTGCTACTTTTGTTTTAACTAACGCTCCAATTGCCATGCGAATGGGAGAAATTAACGCGTTGGCTGAAAAAACAAATTCCAAAATTATTCCTGCTGATGCAACAAGTATTGAAGATTTGACAAAATTGTTTACCGAATCTCAGGAAGTGCTTGGCGGTAAAATTGACTTTGTTTTGCACTCTATCGGAATGTCGGTGAATATTCGTAAGAATATCTCTTATGTTGATTCAAATTACGATTATTTCCAAAAGGGAATTGATGTTTCGGCTATGTCATTACATAAAATGCTTTCTGTAGCCAAGAAACTGGATGCAATTAACGATTGGGGAAGCGTTGTGGCGTTATCGTATGCTGCGGCTCAAAGAACTTACCC
>CBFGMW010000321.1:0-4173 GCA_965649925.1 uncultured Fluviicola sp. | reverse complement strand
AACAACGTAGTGAACGAGTTTTTACTGAGCGGAAAAAATGGGCGTGTTGTTGAATGGGAAGTCAGCACAACTTCCGGTTCATCCTGGTCAGTTATTCCAGCTTCGAACGACAGTATTTCGAAACATCTTTCTATGAATGTGAATTCATGGTACCGGGCAAATGTCGATAATGGTGCTTGTCTTACTCAAACAACTCCGGTTTTACAGGTAACAACATTTTCTCCTACGGTTTCCGGTACTATTTCAGGAACCGACAGCATTTGTGGAGATCTTAATTCTGTAGCTTTAACCTTAAGCGGGCAAACCGCAAACCAATATCTCTGGGAATATGGAAATACTGCAAACGGACCATGGCAAACAACGGCAGTAACAGGTACAACATACAATTTCTCCAACCAGGTTTCAACCTTATTCTATCGGGTAAAGCAGCAAAACGGAGCTTGTTTTGAAGTTATTTCACCAGCGTTTCAGGTAAATCATTCTGCGTCATCAGTTGGAGGAACAATTAGCGGCTCCAATTACATTTGTTTAAATGATACATTCAGCTTAACGGCTGTAAATCACATAGGATCAATTACAAACTGGAATTATCGTTTACAGGGAAGTTCTACCTGGATTGTGATTAACTCTACCAGCTCAATTTTAGATTTTGCGATTCCAGCTCCGGGAAATTATGAATTTGCAGTAACGGTCAAAAACGGATTTTGTAATTCAACCATGTCGCAAATTAAAGTGCTTGGGGTAAAAGATCTTCCAAATGTGGCATTTACAGTTCCGAATACCTGTGAAGACGTTTCGGTTTCGTTCTCGAACACTACTCCGGGAACCAATATTTTCAGCTGGAGTTTTGGCAACGGATCGAGCAGCAGTTTACAAAATCCGGCTATAGTTTATGATAACGGCGGAACTTATACCGTAAAATTAACTGCTACATCCAGTTTCGGTTGTACAGATTCTATTTCTCAGTCAATCAGCGTATTTATAAAGCCAATGGTTTCATTCCTGACTACAGATTCCATTTGTGAACAGGGAAATATTGCCTTTACAAATTTATCAAATGCGGGTCAGGGGAGTGTTACCAGCTATTCGTGGCTCGACAATAACACGACATTCTCATCGATACAAAACCCATCATTGGCGGTTCCTCAAAGCGGAAATCACGTCATTCGCTTAACAATAACCAATTCTTTCGGATGTACACATTTTAAGGATTCAACAATTATTGTAAATCCGAAACCTTATGCCGGTTTCACCGTGAATTCAGCTTGTTTGGGAGAATCGTTAACCTTCCAGAATCAGTCGAATGTAACTTCGGGAGCACTCGCGTATGCCTGGAATTTCGGTGATTCTCAAACAAGTAATTTACTGAATCCCAATCACACGTATACTACTGCCGGAACTTTTAATACTTCGTTGATTGTTTCTACGAACTTTGGTTGTACCGATACAGTGATAGAACCGGTTCAGATTAATCCTTCACCAACGGTAGATTTCTCTGCTAATCCGGTTTGCAGGATCGACAGTATGATTTTTATCCCTGCAATTTCAGGAGTTGCTACGTATACAACCAACTGGAATTTTGGTGACGGATATCAGTCTACGCTTGAAAGTCCGCATCATTTATACAGCAGCTTCGGAACATTCAGTGTAGCATTTGAAGTGATTTCTGATTTCAATTGTACAGCACAAATCATAAAACCCGTTCAGGTTTACCCAATGCCTACAGCGAATTTCTCCATTACGAATGGCTGTGAAGGAACAACAATTGGGGTTGACAATAATTCAGCCATTGCAAACGGAAGTTTTATTTCTGATTGGTCATTCAATAATGAGCCGTTTATCCAGGAATTTGAGCCATCGCATTTATTCGCAGCAAGCGGCATTTACCCGGTTTTCCTTCAGGTAACATCTGATTTAGGCTGTATAGATACCTTAACAAATTATATTTCAATCTATCAAAGTCCGGTTTCAGGTTTTACATTTTCGAATGCCTGTAACGGAACACCGGTTCAATTTGTAAACACAAGTACAACTACCAGCGGAACGATCACCCAAAATACATGGGATTTCGGCGACAATTCGAACAGTACACTTGAAAATCCGACAAAAGACTATTTGAATTTTGGAAGTTACACGGTTCAATTGATCGTTGTTTCATCAGTCGGTTGTTCAGACACACTTGAACAGACCGTTCAATCATACGAACAGCCGATAGCCAATTTCGGAGTAGGGAATGTTTGTTTCGGCGAGGAAACGGTTTTTGACAATCAAACAATTCTAAGCGCGGGATCTTTCACTTCAGCATGGGAATTTGGTGATGCAGGTACATCCACAATTGTTTCACCAACCTATGAATATTTAAGTCCTGGTAATTACATTGTTCAATTAGCAATTATGAGCGATCAGGGATGTCCGGATACGATCTTAAAACCCGTTGCTGTCTATTATTTGCCGGTTGTTAATGCCGGTTCAGACACAACTACTGATAGAGGAATTCCTGTAGGACTCAACGTAACAGGTGCAGCAGAATATACCTGGACTCCAAGTGTCGGATTAGACAATCCAAATGTAGCAGATCCGTTTTCAAATCCTGATTCTACTACGAGTTATATTGTGTATGGAGAAAGCGTTTATGGCTGTGTGAATTCCGATACAATGGTTGTAACAGTTGTTGAAACATATAAAGTGATTCCGTACAACTTACTTACACCTGACGCAAACGGCAAAAACGACACCTGGATCATTGAATATATTTCATCCTATCCTGACAACGAAGTGGTTGTTGTAAACGAAATGGGTTCTGAGGTTTTCCGTCAGAAAGCTTATAACGACACCTGGGACGGAAAGAATAAAACAGGTGAGATTTTACCTGATGGAACGTACTACTATCATCTGATATTCAATAATTCAGACATTGAATACCAAGGTGAAATCCTTCTTTTGAGAAACTTGTAACTATGAAACAATCACTACTCCATAAATTACTGCTGGTTATTCTCCTGGTTTCGGGAGTTTCGCAAACGCATGCACAGGTTTATCCGGTTGCTGTTTCACCGATGCAATTAGGGCCGATGTCGATTTATTTCGATGATTTCTATTCTGTTTTACAGCCGAAGATCAAAACCATTATTACTTTAAATGACCTTTCGGTAGCATCGCGTGATGTTTATCTGAAAGTACGGTTAACAGGCCCGGGACTAACCATTATGACAACTCCCGGTCAAAAGCCGTTGCAGCCAACTACTATTTATTCATCGGTGCCGGTTGATCTTTCCGGGGTCGATTTGGCAGAATTCTTCAATTTTGATCACCTGAGCTTTTCAGGGATTACCCGGTCACAGCTCGAAGTGAACAGCCGTTTACCCGAAGGTTCATATACATTGAATATCACCGTGCTGGACTACGAATCGAACACGCCGTTAAGTGCAGAAACGCAGCTTCCGTTACAATTAGCTTTAAGCGATCCGCCATCCATCATTTCTCCGCAAATGGGTGGAGTAGTTACGGATATTAATCCGGCGAATTTCACATTGAACTGGATGCTTAGCAACTCAAACTCACTGGTTGACATTGCGAATGTGAGCTACCAGATCAAACTGTACGAAGTAACTTCAAATACTACTCAGCCACAAAATGCGATCATGAACAACCAGGCACTTCTAGTTTGGGAATCTGATCTTTTGAATCAATACATCTACAATTACGGAATTACCGATCCGCCACTTGAGGTTGGAAAGAAATATGTTTTCACGGTTCAGGCAATTGAGAATTACCCGCGATCGCAAATAAAAAACAACGGTTATTCCGTTCCAGCCTGGTTTTATTACGGTTATCCGGAAGGAGGAACTATTCAGATTATTGATCCGGAACAGGGCTATCAAATGAAAATATCCGATGGTGGTATTTTTAAATGGAAACGCCCGAACAATGCGCTTTCAGGGCAATTGGTAGCATACGACTTCAAAATAGTGGAAGTAGACAGCACTCAAACACCGCAAGACGCAATCAGCAATAACAGTCCGTTTGAATCTAATACAACGCCTGCGTATTCGGATGTTAATATCAATTATGGTCTTTCAAATCAGAAATTGAATTCGATGGAAAAAATGCAGCAATATGCCTGGCAGGTTACCGGTAAAACCGGAAGTCAGACTATTGCGCAAAGTGCCATTC
>CBFGMW010000320.1:0-4184 GCA_965649925.1 uncultured Fluviicola sp. | reverse complement strand
GTCCGGATAGAGATATGGATGGAATTCAGGATTCTGAAGACCTTTGTCCTGATGATCCGGGAACTGCAGAATTTAAAGGTTGTCCGGATAGAGACGGAGATAAAATCATTGACAAAGACGATGCTTGTCCGGATTTAGCTGGTGTTATTGCCTTCAACGGTTGTCCTGACAGAGATAACGACAGTATTATAGATCCGAAAGATGATTGTCCGGATGAAGCTGGTTTAGCTGCATTCAATGGTTGTCCTGACAAAGACGGTGACGGAATCAAAGATTCTGAAGATGCTTGTCCGGATGTTGCTGGTCCTTTGGCTAACCAAGGTTGTCCGGATACAGATAACGACGGTTTATTCGACTTCGTTGATAATTGTCCTACTGAGGCTGGTCCGAAAGAAAACAACGGATGTCCTTGGCCGGATACAGATGGCGACGGATTGATCGACAAAGACGATGATTGTCCGAACCTTGCCGGTCCTGCTAAAAACAAAGGTTGTCCTTACATCGACACGGATGGTGATGGAATCTTAGACAAAGATGACGATTGTCCTACTGTGAAAGGTGTTCCTGAGAACAAAGGCTGTCCGAAAATTGAAGTAGCTGAGCAGGAAATTTTGAACACTGCATTCGAAAACCTTGAGTTCAACACAGGTAACGCGATCATTAAAGATGTTTCCTACACATCATTGAATGAATTAGCTGCATTGTTGATCAAGAAAAAAGAGTGGAAACTTCAGATTTCCGGTCACACGGATAACGTAGGTGATGCACAGAAAAACCTTGTATTGTCTAAACAACGTGCTGAGGCTGTGAAAGCGTATTTAATTGCAAAAGGAGTTGAAGCCAGCCGTTTGAACACATTGTTCTTCGGTGAAACACAACCGGTTGCTACAAATGATACGGCAGAAGGTCGTCAGAAAAACAGACGTGTAGAAATGACTGTTGTATTCCAATAGTCTTCACATAAAATAAAACAAGAAACCGTCATCCGCCTCAGGTGGATGGCGGTTTTTTTATATATTCGAAATGATCGAAAACGAAAACTTCAAACTACCATTGGTCTGACGATCAAAAAAAGAATACTTCCTACTTCAGAAAAACAAACTAATGAAATTATTTTGCAACATTGTTGCATTTAATGTTTCTATTCGTACATTTGAGCTATCCTTTCTAAAAAACGAATATGAAATCAGATCGCACTTATGACGTAATTATCATTGGCGGAAGTTATTCCGGACTTTCTGCAGCTCTGGCGCTAGGTCGTGCATTACGATCCGTCCTCATCATCGATTTTGAACAGCCTTGCAACAGCCAAACACCACATTCGCACAACTTCCTTACGCAAGACGGAAAAACACCCTTGGAGATCTCTCAAATAGCCAAAGAACAAGTTCTGAATTACGAAACGGTAACATTTCTGAAAGATCTGGTACTAAACGCAGAAAGAAACGAAAATGGATTTTCAGTTCGCACCAAGAACAACGAGTCATTTCAATCAAAAAAGTTAATTCTCGCTGCTGGAATCAGAGATATCAAACCTGATATTCCGGGATTCAACAAATGTTGGGGAATTTCAATTATTCACTGCCCTTATTGTCACGGATACGAGGTCAGAAATGAGAAAACGGGAATTATGGCCAATGGTGAAGATGGTTTTCATTTCATACAACTCATTTCTAACTGGACCCCAGATTTGACTTTGTTTACAAACGGGAAATCCACGTTATCTGCCGAACAAACGGAGAAATTATCTTCCCGTAATATCGAAATCATTGAAGCTGAAATTGAATCGATCAATCAAACAAACGGCCAGCTTGAATCACTTCGTTTCGAAGACGGTTCTATCAAGGAATTGAAAGCATTGTACGCACGCATCTCATTTGCTCAAAACTGCTCTTACCTTAACAAATTAGGATGTAAATTAACGGATCAGGGATATATTGAAGTAAACCCCTTGCAGCAAACAACCATAGAAGGAGTTTATGCATGCGGAGACAATTCAAATCCTATGCGCTCCGTGGCAAACGCGGTTTCTTCAGGAACAATGGCAGGTGTAAGCGCAAGTAAAGACCTCATTTTCGAAGAATTCTAAAAAGAAAAAGCGGCAACTCTTTTGAATTACCGCTTTCTTCTTAGTTCTATTTATTTCAGTAAGCTGACGTGCCCGTGATATTCATGGTATTTGTCAACCGTTCTTTCCTTGATAATAATTTTCCAGGTGTAAACTCCTTCCTGGCACATTGCATCGTGGTAAGTTCCGTCCCATCCGAAATCCAAATCATGTGTTTCGAAGATGATTTCTCCCCAGCGATTGAAAATGTACATGGTATAACTTGTTCTGTCGAATCCGGTTGTAAATACCGGGAAGAATACATTGTTATTCTCATCTCCGTCAGGAGTGAATGCGTTGGGTACATAGAAAATCAAATCCGGTGTTATGGAAACCATGATTTGTGCCGTGTCATTACATCCGCTCGGATTTGAAGCGACCAATGTTACGTGATAGCCAGCTTCAACTTCCGGATATGTATGCGAAGGATTTGTTGAAGTTGATGAAGTTCCATCGCCAAATTCCCAGTAGTACGATGTTGCGTTTGTACTGTTATTGAGGAATTGGAAAGTCGGATCGATCATGGAATGACTAATTGCATCCACTCCGAACGCCGCAACAACTTCCGGATAAATAGTGATATCACTGGCTGAAGCCGCGGTATTTGTACAGCCGTTATTATCTGTTACAGTTAACGAGACCCCAAACTGTCCGGGCGAATTATAAGTTTCCGTAATTGTTCCGCATCCGGTAACAATTCCAATTCCTTCCAGATCCCAAACACAGTTTACACTGCCCGGAGCAACACTAGTAAAGGAAATTTCTACCGGAGCACAACCCGTTGTTGTACTTGCAATAATTGAAACCGCAGGAGTTGCAAAAACAGTTACACTGACGTTATCAGTTGAAATACATCCTTCATTCGATGTTACTGTAACCACGTAGTTGGTTGTTCCCGATGTTGTAGTACTCACCGTTGGAATGGAAGAAACAGCTGAACTTAATCCCGTTGCAGGTGACCACGAATAAGTATTTCCAATAATCGGCGTACTTCCAATTACCAACGTTCCGTTGTTTTGACAAGAAGAAACATCTGATCCTGCATCCGCAACCGGCAACGGATAAATTGTAATGTCGAACGTTTCGACAGCTCCTATACAACCGTTCAAAGTCGGTGCAAAGGAAACGGTGCCGGTTTCAGCCGTTGCTCCCGAATTCTGACCGTTGAAAGACGCAATATCCCCTATTCCATTCGCTCCCAGGCCGATTGCCGGATTTGAATTCGTCCAGCCAAATGTTGATCCGGCAGGTGTCGCATTGAATCCGGGAACTGTAACCGACGAACCAACACAAACCGCAATATCTGCTACCGGATCAGCCACCGGAATCGGATTAACCGTAATGGTTGCTGATTCTGTTAGCGCTGTAGAGCAATTGGCAGGTGCAGGAGTTTGAACAGACTGCAAGGTATAAGTCACGGAAGAAGTCAGAACTGCCGTTGCGATTGAACCCGATCCTGATGCATCCAAAACCAAGCTTGCCGTAGCAGTTCCATCGGTATAGGTTACAGTCGTATTTGGTGTTCCGGTTACAGTTAATGTAGCCGTTTGACCGGAACAAATTGCTGTTGCTCCGGAAATTGATGCTGTTGGAGATGCAAAAACATCAACCGTTACAGTTCCCGGAGTAGCTTGTGAACAACCGTTATTACCGACAACTGAAATCAAATTATATGTAAATGTTCCGGCAGTTGTTGTAGGAACATTCAATGTTGCCGTATTCCCCACTCCGCTTGAAATGGTTTGATTGGCACCACCGTTCAGATTATAGGTGAATGTATAGCTTGGAGCATCATTACTTCCTGTAAATGTTACAACCGGACTCGGATCATTTTCACAAACTGAAGTGGCTCCGGTGATTGATGCATTCGGCAAACCATTCACTGTTACAGTAGCTGTTCCGGTTTGAGTCTGGGAACAACCAATAGAACTTGTTACGTCTATTAAATCATAAGTAAAGATTCCAACTGTTGCTGAATTAACTGTTAAAGTTGCAACTCCTGCGGCATTACTCACAATTGTTTGATTTCCACCGCCATTTAAACTATATGTAAATGTATAAGGTGCTGTACCGCTTG
>CBFGMW010000319.1:0-4187 GCA_965649925.1 uncultured Fluviicola sp. | reverse complement strand
CGTGCTTAAAAGTGTTCCGTTATTCCAGGAAGTCTGTCCGTAATTATTTGTCAATCCCTGCGGATAGAATACAATAATTCTTGCTGTGTCTGCGATATCATTCAGGCCGGTGCTCACTATATCGGCATTCGTCCCACCTAAACCGTGCAATGCAATAATTACTGAAACCGATTCTGAACCGGGATCAAGTCCGGAGGGAAGATATTGTTTGTAAGTTCTGGAAGCAGATCCAACGCTTAAGGTTTTGTTGGTTAATTGTGCATGGGTAGTGGAAATAGCACCCGAAAGGCACAGCAGGAGTAGTAATTTTTTCATATTTAAATCTTTAATGCGGATAAAACAGTGAATTTATATACAATTAATGAATAAATCTTATTTTTAGTCCACAGATTCATTATGAAAAAAAGTATCCTCTTCCTATTTCTTCTTTCACTTGTTTCCTGCCAGCTAAGCAGTAAGCAGGAAGAAAAACTAAACAATGCCTTTCTGTCTTATATCAACGCTTACAATAAAGACCTCACATTGGAATTGGTGGCGTTTACCCACGTAAGTGTGGTTAAGCACTATAAATCGATCGGAAATCAGGAATTCATTGATCATTTTCACCAGGAAGACAGCTCTCACATTTATTACGGTGACTATTTCGTGAAAGAAACCAAAGAAAAAAACAATGAGATTCAGCGCAGTTACACCGTTGAGCAATATACTAACGAAGAGCAGCTCAATAGTGATTACCGGATTTTTGCGATCAGTTCCGACAAAGGAAATAATTGGTTCTTTGTAAATGAAGATGATTACTTCAACCAGGAAATCCCTATCCCCATCCGCTTATTCAAAAAATGATATGACTAGAAATCTACTACTTACTACATTTTTCTTCTTATCTCTTTGTGCATACGGGCAAGGCTGGAATCCGGTTGGATCCAGGTCAAATGCACTTTGCGGAGCGAGCGTAACTCTAAATGATGTTTGGGCAGTACATCAAAATCCGGGCGCGGTTGGTCAAATCAAATCATTCAGCGCCGGAATTTATTACGATTCCAGGTTCCTCACAAAAGAACTTCAAAATCAGGCGTTGGCTGTAGCCGTACCGATTAAGAAAGGTGTAATTATGGGTGGGGCACAACTTTTCGGTTACGAACAATACAAACACATGCGCTACGGAGTTGGTTACGCTCTGCAGCTTACTGAGCATTTTTCAGCCGGCGTTCAGGGAAATATTCAACAACTTAGATTCAACAGCAATTACGGGAGCAGTTTCAATGCAACAGCTGAAGCTGGATTTCTGGCCACTATTACAGATAAATGGAATATTGGATTTAGCATAACTAATATCGGCCGACAAAGAATTTCGGAACTAGAAGACAGATTCAACTCCGTAATGCGCTTCGGAACCTCTTACTCACCAACAAAATCAGTGAAATGCATTGCTGAAATTCAGAAAGATGTTATCTACCCTTTCTCATTCAAAGGCGCTATTGAATACAAACCAATTGACGCTTTTTCCGTTCGACTGGGTGCACAAACCGGCCCTACCAATTTCGCGTTCGGTTTTGGATATCAGACAAAAATTATTACCATTGACCTTGGAACCAAATATCACCAGCAATTGGGCTGGACACCTTGTTTCGGCTTGAATTATCAATTCAACAAGCATGACTAAGTTTCTACCTGGCATAGCTTTTATCTTAACTTCTTTTTTATCGTTTGGGCAGGAACGAAATGAAATTATTCAACAACGAGTTGAGTTTATTGCCGAACAAACAGAATCAGAGGAATTCGATCTCACAAACCTTTTTGAGCAGCTGAATTATTATTATTCCAATCCAATCAATCTCAATAATACGGATCAGGATGAATTGAGAAGTCTTGGTCTGTTAACAGATGTTCAGATTACAGAAGTATTTGTACATATTAAACAATTCGGGAAATTCATTTCTATTTACGAGTTGCAATCCATGAAATATTGGGATTTGGCGACCATACAACTTGTTTTACCTTTTATTATGGTTGACGATCGATTCGATCAAATGCACATTACATTTAAAGATGCTTTGAAAAACGGAAAGTTTGAACAGTATGTGCGTTACCAGGCAACAACTCCTTCTAAAGCAGGCTACACAAAAGTATCCGATTCTTTATTGAACAATTCGAATTCCTATTATCATGGAAATGAAGGCCGGTATTACGCCCGCTTTCGTTACACCTACAGAACAAATATCAGCATAGGAATTACCGGAGAAAAAGATTCGGGTGAAGAGTTTTTTAAGGGAAGTCAGAAAAATGGTTTCGACTTCTACTCTGCTCATGCATTTTACAAAGGCGGAAAATATATTCGCAGCGTGGCAGTCGGAGATTATTTAGTTCAAGTCGGACAAGGGCTAAATGTATATTCCGGATACGCTTTTGGTAAAACAGCCGACATTTTCTCTTCGAAACGAACTGCAAACCTGCTTCGTCCTTATACTTCTGTTGACGAAAACCGGTTTTTCCGTGGAGCGGCTGTTGTTTTGGGCTACAACAATTTAACCTGGCTCAATTTCTACAGTCAAAAACGAATTGATGGTTCCGGGGTTGCAGATTCTCTAACTGATGACCTGGAGTTCATTACTACAATCGATGTTTCTGGTTTACATCGTACAAACAGCGAAATTGCTAAGAAGAATCAACTAAGTGAACGTGTTTACGGATCCTATTTAGCTTATAAAAGCAATCGTTTAAGTGTAGGATTAGCACATGTCCAGCAATCTTATTCCAGTCCGCTTCAAAAAGACACTGTTCCTTATAACATATACGCTTTCCGGGGAACTTCCATTGGCTCAACCAGTGTTGACTACAACTTTGTGCTCCGAAACCTGAATTTCTTCGGGGAAGCCTCTTACAGTTCGGCAAGTAATTCATTCGCTCAATTGTACGGGATGATGGCTGCACTTGATCCGAGAATTTCGGTCTCTGTGATTTATAGAAATTACGACAAAGCCTATTACACCTTCTACAACAATGGTTTTTCAGAAGGCAGCAATACACAAAATGAAAAAGGTATTTTCTTCGGGACAAAAGTTCGGTTGAATTCTGCATGGACCATTAACGCTTACGCAGATTATTTCTCCTTTCCGTGGCTCAAATATTTGGTAGATGCACCGTCGAAAGGGAACGAATTCTTATTTCAGCCCATGTACAAACCAAACAAGGTTTTGGAGATCTATGGTCGTTTCAGACAACAGCTTCGTCAGAAAAACAGTCGTGATACTGACGGCACGGTTACTGAAATTGAAGATGTAACTCAGCGAAACTACCGGTTAAATTTGAGCTATAAAGTATCTGAAGGAATTACACTTAAAAGCAGGATTGAATACATTACCATTGACCGGAAATCGAATGCAAAAGAAGACGGCTGGCTGTTTTCACAGGACCTTATTCTTCGCCCGAAAAGCTCTGCTTTCGATCTTTCACTTCGTTACGCCCTGTTTGATACCGATTCATACGATACGCGCATTTACACATACGAGAACAACGCACTTTATGTATTTTCATCTCCTTCATACTATTATCAGGGATCGCGCGCGTATGCTCTAATCAGATACTCCTTTTTAAGACATTGCGATCTTTGGATCAGATACGGAACATTCCTTTACACCGACAGAACCAGTTTAGGTTCTGGTGCTGAACAAATTAAAGGAAACCGAAAATCAGATATCACCATTCAATTCAGAGTTACTTTTTAGTTATGTTATTTCCAGAAATCACACGCTCGCTTCCTTCCGGAAAGACAATTACATTGCGTTCCGCCTTCCCTGATGACGCACAATCTGTTATAGATTATGTTCAGGCATTTGTTTATGCCGCAGAGTTTGTACCGCTGGTTGAAGGAGAATTCAATTTGACATTACAGCAGGAAGAAGCTTTACTCCAAAGTTACCTGGACCGCGATAATTGTATTTTCATCATCGCACTTTGTGACGGGAAAATTGTGGGAAATCTGAATCTGGAAGGCCACAGTCGTCAGATATTGAGACACACCGCTATGCTGGGAATGGGAACTTTGTTGGACTGGCGTGGATTCGGAATAGGAAAATTTCTCATGGAAGAAGCTCTTACCTGGGCAAAGGAAAACGAAGTTCTTGAACAGATCTGGCTTGAAGTTTACGAAGAACATGAAGTTGCCAGAAAACTCTATCGGAATATGG
>CBFGMW010000318.1:0-4189 GCA_965649925.1 uncultured Fluviicola sp. | reverse complement strand
AGGTGTCCGTCCGGACCGATGGCGAGCCCATTCGGCCCGCCGCCCGGCGTTGCGATAGTGCTCTTGCGGCCCTTACAACTGGTTTTTGTATCGATTTCCTGAATTTCCATCGTCGGGATGAAAAAGAGAAGCAGCGATACAAACTGATCGTACATCTCGGATTTTCTCTGCTGTTTCTGCTAATCATTATGGGTACACGTGCTTACGTTCAGGCAAACCCTGAAACAAATTTGATTGGTTTAATTCTGGAATTAGCCGGTTATACTTACGGTCCGCTTCTGGGATTGTTTGCATTCGGATTGTTTTCAAAACGAAAACTGAACGAAATCCTGGTCCCAGTAATTTGTGTTCTGATCCCGTGTATTTGTTATTACATTAGTCAGCACTCTCAATTGTGGACAGGAGGAATGCTGCTGCCGAACGGAAAATACAAAGGTGGTTATCAATTCGGAAATGAAATGCTGATTTTGAACGGGTTCCTGACTTTCATCGGATTATGGATGATTTCGAAGCCAAAGGCTGAATTATCAATTCAATAATTACAAAGGCTGAAACTTTATGTTTCCTGATAATTACATCATTTATAATCGATAATTTTATAATACAATAATCCTTCTATGAATATTATTCTTCACGATAACGGTTTACATCTGCGCTTCGCACCCTTAACTCTTACGCGGCCTGTCGGCGATTTGCGCTGGGGAATCATGACTAATGTGGAACGTTGGGAAAGCTGGATTCCGGAAGCAGCAGTTTCTTTTCAAACAGAGGAATACCTGTCGAATAAATTTCCTCGAACGGATGGAGAACATACAGTTGAAGTCAACGCCGCCATTGTTCCGAATGAAGTAATTGCAGCTGCGGTTGTTCTTTTAGAAGACAATCAGATCTTGATTTCAGGAGATACCTGGATTGCCAGAAGAGGCACGGCGGATCAAAAAGTTGTTCTTTCTGAAAGCCATCCTATAGAATTAAAACAACGCTGGGATTTGTTCCAAATGAACGATGAAGTACTTGTTGCTGACTATTTTTTGCTTACTGCCGGAAGAGAATCTGAACCACTTTCAGACACAAACCTGGTAATCGGAGATCCAAACCTGATCTTCCTGGAAGAAGGAGCAACTGTTGAAGGAGCAACTCTGAATACAACAGGCGGTCCCATTTATATTGGCGAAGATTCGGAAATCATGGAAGGCTCTCTGATTCGTGGTCCGTTTGCTCTGTGTGAACATTCAGTGGTTAAAATGGGGGCTAAGATCTATGGAGCAACTACTATTGGTCCGCATTGCAAGGTTGGCGGTGAGATTACAAATTGTGTCTTCCAGGCTTATTCAAATAAAGGTCATGATGGTTTTTTAGGAAATTCGCTGGTGGGTGAGTGGTGTAACTTTGGTGCCGATTCAAATACTTCCAATCTGAAAAACAATTACTCTTTGATTCGTTCATGGTCGTACGAAGAGAGTAACGAAGTTGAAACCGGTTTGCAATTTATGGGAGTCTGTATGGGCGATCACAGTAAATGCGCTATAAATACCATGTTTAATACAGCTACCGTAATTGGCGTTTCCTGTAATATTTTCGGTGGTGGATTCCCTAAAAAGTTCATTCCTTCTTTTTCATGGGGTGGCGGCGATGGATTTGAATCGTTTGATCTGAAACGGGCGAAAGACGTTGCAAATGCTATGATGAACCGGAGAGGAATACAGATGGAAGAATGTGATTTGGCGATTTTTGATTTTCTGGCGAAGGAGTAGATTACAGATAATAAAGTGAGCGTTTTGAGCAGGCCTGGCTCTTCCTTTCGAACGTTTCTCGGAAATTCTGGAATATAGGTATATCCCGAATTTGGTTGATTATTATTGGAAGCCTGTTTTTTATTTTGAGAATGATTGGAACTTGTCGCAGCATAGTCGCTGAATTCGATTTCCGGCAGATATAACTCAAATCGATCTACCAGCGACCATTTTTACGGAATATAGGTATATCCCGAATTTGGGTAATTATTATTGGAAAGTTGTTTCTGATTTGAGAATGATTAGGCCTGGTCGCCGAAGGAGCATTTAATTCGATTTCCCAACATATTACGTCGTGCCCATTCATCTCATAAGCTCCACGGAATATAGGTATATCCCGAATTTGGGTTGATTAATATTGGAAACCTGTTTTTGATTTGCGTATGATCGGAACCAGTTGCTGAATAGATACTTAATTCGATCTCTCGTCCTATAATTTCAATCTATATACCCACAACCATTTTTACGGAATATAGGTATATCCCGAATTTGGTTGAATCACTATTGGAAACCCATTGCTTCTTCAAACTGAAAGATTCCTGCTAATTGAAAAACGAATTCCAAATTCAATTTCGCAACTCTAAAACCCACAATTCTACAACTTCTTCGTCTCGCCACTGTGCAACACGTTTGGTCTTATCACTCTGAGGTTTCACCTTCAGCGTAAGTAAATCAACTTTCTTGAACCGTTGATTTACTTTTAGTTCATGAGCAATAGGATGTACTGTTTTTTCATCCATCAGTTTTGCCAAATTTGAAAAGATCAAAACCAATTTCCCGTTTTCTTTCAAATAACCCTCTGCCTGATTGAAAAAACGGGTAAATAACTGATCGTCGTAATAAATAGCGGCATCAATTCCTTTCGATTTCTGCTTCATCGGAATCCATGGGGGATTGAAAACAATCAGATCGAAGCTGCGGTTTGAGTTTGCAAATAAATCGCCTGAACGCAAGGTAATTGTCGATTCACCTTCTCCCAGCATTTTTTGAACTCCGATTAGCGCATTCGGATTGGTATCTGTCCCAATAATGCTTTCGAAATCGTATTTCTGAAGTAAAAGACTCAAAACACCACTTCCAATTCCAACATCTACGGCTTGTTTTTTAGAACCGGTATAACCCGATAGAAATTTATCAAAGAGTTCAATGTGTTCGAAACGAGTAGGGAAGTAAGTTCCGTAATACGGATTAATCTTTCGTTTGAGTTGCGGAATATGAATTCCTTTCTCCTGCCATTGCCAGGAACTATTTAGTCCCTGTACTTCAGGGAACGGAAGAAAAAAATCGTTTTGTTCCGGGTAAAGTTCCTTTAGCCAGCCAATTTGCGGAGCTTTTCGAACAACCAGTTTATGATTTGAAACCTCTAAAAGTAAATGGTGCGATAATGTTCTGAACAAATTACGGTTACTGCGCTGTTCGGCAAAGGACTGCTCCTTTTTAATTCTGCTCAAGCGTTTTTTCAATGCTTCAATAACAACTAAACCACTGGAAAAAGCATCAACAATCAGAACGTATTGCTTTTCAATCAGAGCATTCACCGCATCTTCCACAGGGATGTGTGCGGCGTATTCCAATACTTCCAATTCGTGAGTAATAGCTTTTGGGCGAATAGCCTTTAATTTCGAAATTTTGGAATTTTCTGTGCTCATAATTGTAATGGAACTTCTATACCGTGCTGATGTGCCAGGAATAAAAGAGCGGACAAAGGTAGGGATTATTGGTTACCGGACGTGCGCTTTGATTTAATAAGAAGGCCAATAATAGCTACCACTCCGAGAATAGTCAGGCCAATTAACATTCTTCGGCTTGAGAAAACAGCTTCTTCGTAACTGGTAGCTTTTGGAAAATCTTTTTGGTTTATACCAATGTAAACCAAAAGCGTTTGAGGATCAGTCTCCAAATTTTCCCAGTGGATAGTAGCTCCTGAATTGTCATGAGAAACGAGAAGTCTTTTATAGTCAACACTGTCAACTTTACTAACAACGTTTGGAACAATTTCCTTCCCAACTAACGGGTCTTTCGGATACTGGTGAAGATTTCTTTTTCTCATTCGCAGGCATTCCCGAATTCTGTGTTCAAGTAATGTGTTTTTCGAATGGTACTGGTACAAGGCAATTTCGTATAACGCTTTGGCGTGTTCATAGGACCAAAGTTTTTTATAACAGTCGCCCAGATCAATCAGTAATCCGGCAACTGTTTCATCCGGAGCTTTACAAAATGGAATTCGTTCCTCTAATTGATATTGAATTTGGCTAAGTACCTGGCGGTCGTTCAGTTGTTGCTCTGTAAGTTGCAGCAAAGTTCTGTCAGTAAGTAGTTGCTTGTTCTTTTCCATTTCAATTTTCACTTCCAGAAGCCTCACATGTACCCATTCGCTTCCTTTGTGCGATTTTGGG
>CBFGMW010000317.1:0-4202 GCA_965649925.1 uncultured Fluviicola sp. | reverse complement strand
CGGATGTGTGAAAAGCCTTTTTTCATTAACCTAAATGAAATAATTCAACTTTCAATCCCCTCCAAAAACGTCTGAAATTTCCAGTTTTTTCTTACCTTCGTTCTACAATGGCGCAGGAAGATTTGATTAACGTACGCAGAATGATCTCGAGTAAAAATCCGAGATTAATCAAATGGATTCCGGGTTTTATTCTTCGATACATCGAACGGATTATTCACCAGGATGAAATCAATAAGTTCCTGAGAGACCGCCCGAATTCCTACAATCAGAAATTCTGTGCAGATGTAGTTGAATACCTCAATATTACATACGAAGTAAGAGGCATGGAGAAAATTCCAAAGGAAGGAAAATGCGTTCTTGCAATGAATCACCCGCTTGGTGGAATGGACGCCATCATTCTTATTGATGCTTTGAGAAACCACAGAACCGATATCAAATTCATTGTGAACGACCTCTTACTCCATCTTGGACGACTTAACGACATTTTTGTTGGGATCAACAAACACGGCAAAACCAAGGGCGACAGCCTGAAACAAGTGAACGAATTATTTGCTTCAGACAATTTAGTGTGTATTTTCCCGGCTGGATTGGTGAGCCGAAGAAAGAAAGGAATTGTACAGGATCTCGAATGGAAAAAAACATTCATCAAACAGTCGAAAAACAACAATCAAACTATTATACCGGTTCACATCAAAGGACATTTATCGAATTTCTTTTACCGTTTGGCCAATTTCCGTACATTTCTGGGAATAAAGGCAAACCTGGAAATGCTTTATTTACCAGATGAATTGTTCCGTCAACGTAATCAGCACGTTGTGTTTACAGTTGGTGATCCAATCAAAATTGAAGATTTAAAGCACCACAGATCTGATAAAGAAGCAGCTATCTGGATGCAAAAACACGTAATGACATTAAACTCCGATACAAAATGAAAACTGAAGCAATCATTGATCCGATAGATCGCACCGTTTTAGTTCAGGAACTGAAAAGCGCCGGTTTGGTGCGTATTACACGTAAAGGAGAAAACGAAATTTACATCATCAATCAGCATAATGCGCCAAACGTTTTGAAAGAAATTGGTCGTTTACGCGAAGTAACTTTCAGAGCTGCAGGTGGTGGAACCGGACTTCCGTTAGATTTAGACGAATTCGATACCAGCGAATTGTGTTACGAGCAATTAATAGTTTGGTCACCGGAAGATTTGGAGATTATTGGTGGATATCGATTCATTTGCTGCGAAAAGGCAATTGTTTCGAAAGACGAAATTCATCTTTCAACCGCTCACTATTTCGACTTCACTGACGAATTTGTAACAGATTACTTACCATACACTATTGAACTTGGAAGAAGTTGGGTTCAGCCGAACTATCAGCCGACAAACAACCCGAGAAAAGGACTTTTTGCACTTGATAATATTTGGGACGGACTGGGAGCTATTGCAAGAACTTATACCGAAATCAAATATTTTTTCGGGAAAGTAACCATGTATCCAAGTTATGACAGAGAAAGCCGTGACTTTCTACTCCATTTTATGAATCATTATTTTCCGGATAAGGAGAACTTAATGAAACCCTTTCATCCATTAGTTCAAAACTACGATGCAGACTACGCGGAACAACAATTGGCAGGTCTGGAGTTCAAAGACGGTTTTAAGGTATTAAACAATTACGTTCGCGCAAGAGGGGAAAATATTCCTCCATTGGTAAATATCTACATGAACCTCTCTCCTACCATGAAAACCTTTGGTACTGCAGTAAACCATGAATTTGGCGACGTGGAGGAAACGGGAATTTTAGTTACGTTAGCAGATATCTACGACGACAAGAAAGAACGGCATATTAATTACTAATGACTCATCACATAGAACACCCAATTGCGGGTATTCTATTTCTTTCTTTTATCAGAGAAATGCCTTACGCAAAATTGAAAAAACTTGTAATTACCCGAAGATTCGTTGTAACCAGCTTTTCTTAACAACTGGCTCAGTTAATTCTGTTTCTTTCGTTTTCAAAGTTGAAGGACAAACAAAATCAGTTACAGGAACTCCTGTTTTTGAAATGGCACCATAGCCACCTTCCACTTCTTTAAAGTTCTCCCAACCTCTTGATTTCAGAATGGAAGCCGCAATCATACTTCTGTAACCACCCTGGCAATGAATAATAAATGGCTGATCTTTCGGGAAGTCGTTTAGTTGTTCGTTAATAAAATCGAGTGGAATTGAAAGCGCTCCATCAACATGCTCTCCGGAATATTCACCGGGCTTGCGAACATCAATAACAATTGGTTTTGTTTTGAATTCAACAGCAAATTGTTCCGGTGTAATTCGGTTTACCGTATCTAATTCTGTTGAATAAGATTTCCAGGCATCCATTCCGCCTTTCAAATATCCAATCACGAAATCATAACCTACGCGTGCCAGACGTTTTACTGTCTCCTCTTCCATTCCGTCTTCAGTAACCAGTAAAATCTGCTGTTTAACATCAGGCAGCATTGCTCCTACCCACGGCGCAAATTGTCCATCAAGACCAATATTAATGGCATTTGGAATGAAACCCTGTGAGAAAATACCGGCTTTTCGCGTATCCAGGATAATTGCTCCGGTAGAATTTGCAACTGCTTCGAATTCTTTCGGCTCTAACGCTGTTAAACCACGTTCCATTACTTCGTGAATGGCATCGTAACCATTTTTATTCATGGCAACGTTCATTCCGAAATATCCAGGAGGAGGCAATAATCCCTCTGTCAATTCAGCAACAAACTCTACCTCTGTCATATCTGCACGAAGCGCGTAGTTCAATTTCCTTTGTTCGCCGATTGTACTTACCGTTTCCTTACTCATGTTTTTTCCACATGCAGAACCGGCTCCATGCGCAGGGTAAACCGTCACATCGTCTGCCAGTGTCATAACTTTTTCGCGCAATGATTTGTATAAAATAGCTGCTAATTCCTCCTGGGTCATAGTAGCTGCTTTCTGAGCTAAATCCGGTCGACCAACATCGCCAATAAACAATGTATCACCCGAGAAAATTGCTGTGTCTTTTTCATTCTCATCTCTTAGAAGGTAACAAGAACTTTCCATGGTATGCCCGGGAGTATGCAATACTTTTATCGAACAGTCTCCCAATGGAAAAATTTCTCCGTCAGTAGCAATGTGCGATTCAAAAGCAGTTTGTGCATTTGGCCCATAAATAATTGTTGCTCCGGTAGCTTTTGCAAGATCTACGTGTCCTGAAACGAAATCAGCGTGAAAATGGGTTTCAAAGATGTACTTGATCTGAACGCCATCTTTTTGAGCGCGCTCAATATAAGGTGTAATTTCTCTTAACGGGTCAATGATTGCCGCTTCACCGTTTGACGTAATGTAGTAAGCTCCCTGAGCCAAACAACCTGTATATATCTGTTCTATTGTCATAGTTTCCTGTCTAAATTCGAGATAAAAAAAGTCTCAAAAACTGAAATACAAAATTACACTAACGCATGGAATAAATGCGAGGTAAAATTGCTTTAGATTGGATTTTTATTCCGTGGTTTTCAACCAAAGAAATTAGAAAAAACGCGCCAACTCCTTAGCAACTATCACCAGTGCCATGGTTATTACGAAATAAGCGAAAAACCGCTTCAACCGCTCGGAGGAAAATTTGGAAGAAAAGGCAATTCCTATTACAATCCCAACGACAGTGCAGGCGGCAAATATCAGAACAAGCTTCCAATCTACAACTGCGCCGGTTTTTAAGTGCCCTGCAAAACCTACCAACGATTTAACCGCTACAATTAATAAAGATGTTCCAATAGCGCGTTTAATATCCATTTTACAGATCAGTACCAATGCCGGAACAATCAAAAAACCACCTCCTGCTCCTACTAAACCAGAGATTGTTCCTTCAATAATACCCAAAATGATTATGAATGAATAATTGGAAAAGCGTACTTTTTTTGTATCATCACAATGTGGAGAACTGGTTAGCATGGAAAAAGAAGCCACCAGCATCAACAGTGCAAAAAGCAGCATTAGAATTAAACTCTTACCATCTTCAATCCCGAACCAATCAACCGGGATTAGTGGTATAATACTGGAACGTGTAATATATACAGCAATAAGCGAAGGTACTCCGAAGAAAAGCGCGGTTTTCAAGTCAACTTGTTTCGTATAGATCCGCTGCCCTGCACCAATTAGCGAACTTAAACCCACAATAAAAAGGGAG
>CBFGMW010000316.1:0-4202 GCA_965649925.1 uncultured Fluviicola sp. | reverse complement strand
GATTAATTCCAATTTGTAAGGATCCTGTTTTTCGGTAAAGTATGCCAATGCATCTGCTTTACTCACTTCTTTTCGAACGAACTGCAGTTTTTGTTTTGCCAGCTCTTTCATTTTCTCTTCAACTTTCGCTAAGTCTTCCTCTTTGAAAGTGTAATCCAGGAAATCGATATCGTAGTAATAACCGTTTGTAATCGGCGGACCGATAGCCAGTTTAATTCCGGGATACAAAAACTCCAATGCTTCAGCCATCAGGTGAGCAGAAGAGTGCCACATGGTAGATTTTCCTTCAGCGTCGTTCCAGGTCAATAACTGTAACGTACAATCGGAAGTCAGCGGACGGGTTGCGTCTACTACTTCGTTATTTACTTTGGCAGCCAATACATTACGTGCCAAGCCTTCAGAAATGCTAAGAGCAACATCTAATGCTGTTGCTCCTGCGTTGTATTGTCTAACTGATCCGTCAGGAAGAGTTACTTGTATCATATGACTAATTAATTGGTGTACAAAAGTACAGTTTTCCACTCGATTTCAAGCGAATTTATGCTTTGAATCCGTAAACTAAAACTACAGCTTCTTTTACGTTTTTACCTGTTCCTAATGAATACTCTACGTGAATGTTTTTCAAACGCTCAACTTCAGGGACTTTTTTGCGGTAAAGTTTGTTCAGTTCGTCAGAACTTACAACGAAGCTTTTTCCCTGAATATTCTTGTATTCCTTGATCAGTTTTCTGCTGTCAACATCAGAAGATGCGTCGTAGAATTTCACAGTAACAGTTGCTAAACTTTTCTTAGCGCTGATCGCAATCTGGTATTCTTTTGCAAGGAAGAGGAATAATTCGACTTCTTTTTTTTGTTTCGAAGAACCTGCCGAGTAGTAGGTGACTTTCGAACCTTCATATCTGCATGCTTTGATCAGGTCTTTGCAATCTTGTTTCATGGTATTGACCTGTGCATCGAATGCTCCTCCGTCGCGCGAAGCAGCTGATGGAACGATACTCATAATTGCTCCGCTAAATGCAATTAATCCGATGAATATTGTGTTTTTCATAATCGAGGTTATTTACTTAGGTGAAACAATAGAGTTACGAAGATTCGAGATTTCTTTAGCTAATGCTTCAAATTCATCGGCAGTAAGCTGCGGGGCTGTGAAATTCTTGTTTGAACCCGTTTTCTTAACTGTTTCAAATCCATTATATGTATCACGTACGTTTTCAAATGAAGAAATTACTTTTTTCAAACGTTTATCTTCTTTTGCAGGGTGCGATTTCAATCCTTTGATGATGTTTTCCAAAAGGATCATTTGCTCAACCATGGCAATATCAAGATCAGCTCCTTTTTTCTTCGTATCATCAATTCCAAGGTAAACACCTTCAGCCCATGCCCCAGCAAATTCAATTGCAGCAAGGTAACGCATGTTGTTATCGTCTAAATAAACGTCGGTTTTATCCTGGATATCGTAGAGTAATTCTTCCAAAGCTCCCTGATCCCCCAGATTTTTATCGAAACGATCGATTAGTTCCTTATCTGCAAAAACGCTTTCCAACCCAACTTTTGAGCCCAGGTATTGAACGGCAACCAGGTATTCCCGTGCTTCCTGTGTTTTATTATTGATTGCGCAATAAGCCAAATCTGTTGAATAAACCCCAAGGTTTAACAACTGATCAATTTTCTGGTTGTAATCTCCTTTTTTCTTCGGTGAGTTGGCTTTTCCGGCAGTATAACTTAACCCGGCTTCCTTAAACATTTGAGCTAAAGAAATAGGGGGAGGCAATACGTAATCCTCGTCCTCAGAGTCGAAATTGCTGTCTTCTACAGTAACGGTTTCTTTTTCCGTTTTATCTGCAGAATCACCACAAGAACCTAAAATGGTGGCGAAAGCTAGTGTAGGTACAAATAATTTGATTGTTAATCTCATTTTGGTTTGATTTTGATAGCGTAAAGAAACAAACAATATTTTTATTAGAAATGCGAATTTTTCAACAATTGATTATTTTTCAACTGACTAACTACGCTCTTAGTCTTGATAATTGACTTGTTTGTCGCAGAAAGTGGCCTTAAAGTGTAATATTTAATGGTCCTAATATCCGGGAAATAACGATGTATAAGCAAAAGCTACGTATAATGTTCCCGGATTTCCCAAACCCGAATGTCAATTTTCTGACCGTGGAAGTTTAAAAATGGTTTGCCATTAATTTCGCTGCCACAAAGGTCTGAGTAAGAATGAATCTTTGAAAATCAAAATTAAGGATATTGTTTTTGATTTGCACCTCAGCAAAGTGTTTTGATTAATGAGCTGATATTCATGCTTTCCGAAAGGCGATTACACTTTTGTACAAGTGTAAAAATTCAATTATAACTTTAGTTCATTTTGGAGGTGTTTTTCTATTTTTATTCGTCTAACACTCTGCTATTCATGACTGCTAACTCATCAATTGCACTATATCTTTCCTGTTCCGCCTGGTTTTTGGGCGGAGTAACAGCATTCTATTCAGATACAACATTGGAATTGACAATCGGAGTTCTGATAGTGCTTATTTTCTCCTGCCTGATTTTGTTTCTTTCCAAAAGTTTTCAATTGAAAATAACTCAGCGGAAACTTGTTCTTGCCGGATTATTCTTTCTTGTGGGAGCGCTTAATTTTCAGTTGAATGATTTCCGGAATCAGGAAGATCACCTGCAAAAGGAGTACGAAGGCAGTTTTAAAGTTCATGTGCTGGAAGTCGGTAAAACTACCGGACAATCACAGAATTTGCTGGTCCAATGTGTTTATCAGGAAGAAAAAGGATTGATCTGCTGGTCGGATTTCAAGTTTCTTGTTCACGTTCAGGAACCGGATTCTATTTATAAAGTTGATGATGATCTGATCCTTGACGGGGCGCTAAGTCCGATTAAGCAAAATAAAAATCCGGGTGCTTTTGACGGGAAATGGTATTATCTGACAAAAGGTGTGACACATCAGCTTTATGCTTTTTCTGATCAGATTGTAGGTTGCGGAAATTCATGGACATTGAACGGGATGTTTTTGAACTGGCGCGACTATCTTGCCAAACAAATGGAGAAGTACCTGGATGGTGATTTTCTCGGAGTTTCGAAAGCATTGCTGCTTGGCGATAAAGCAAATCTGGATCAGGATGTGATGAGTTCTTTTTCGAATACCGGTTCTATGCATGTGCTTGCTGTTTCGGGTCTGCATGTTGGATTACTGCTCTATCTATTGAATTTTATTCTTGCCCGTTTCTCCCGGTTTCTAAGTAAAAAGCAATCGATGATTATTGCAATTATCGTGATTTGGTGTTATGGATTACTCACCGGCGCTTCTCCGGCCGTAATGCGCGCTGTATTCATGTTTTCAGTTATAACCTTTGGTGGATTGCTGAATCGAAAAAGCTCCGGAATGATCTCGCTGTTCGTCACGGCTATTATTCTTTCGGCATTTAATCCGTGGGTTGTTTTTGATGTTGGATTCCAGCTTTCGTTCTTAGCCATGCTTGGAATTTTTCTGCTTTATCCGAAGATTCACAGATTGATACTTGTTGATAACAAGATCCTGAAATGGGCCTGGGAAGGAACAGCGGTTGGATTAGCTGCAACTGCATTCACAACTCCGTTAACGTTGTATTACTTCTATCAATTCCCGAATTATTTCCTGATTTCGAATATAGGAGTAATGCTCTTTGGATTCCTTGTGTTACTGTTTGGAATGGCTTTCCTGTTCAGCAGTTTTATACCGGGAATCTCGGTTTTGAGTGCGCTCTTGTTCTCTTTCACAATTCTGGGTTTGCTGCTTTGGGTAAAATGGGTAGATCAAATTCCGGGATCGGTTTCGGGCGGTTTTCATCTGCAGCTATCGGTTTTGCTGGTTTCCCTTGTGGTGGTTTTCCTGTACAGCATGGACTACAAAAAATGGAAGCTCAAAATCCCGCTCGCCGTGGTTACCAGTTTGATCATTTGTTACCTCAGTTTTGATCGCTCTGAATATTTCAATACACGCGAGTTGATCTTTCTGAACGGCAAGGAACTGGTTGTGGTTTTCAAAACGCCGGAAGGCTGCATAGCATTTTACGAACCGCGGTATGGACATGCAAATAAAATTCCCCGATCATTAGAAGATTTCCGTCGGTTTTCAGGACAACGCATCGTTATTAAGGATTTGATTTATGGCTATAATTCGAGGTTTGGGAAAGATTTGCTCGCTATAACCA
>CBFGMW010000315.1:0-4203 GCA_965649925.1 uncultured Fluviicola sp. | reverse complement strand
TGAGCCTGAAATATTTTCCGCTCTCAGTCCAGACTATTCGGTCGCGACCCGCTAATTCTAATAAATTCGTCCATTCTTCTTTCATCACATGCAGTTCAAAGTCGAAACCTGCCGGCAATAAAAAAGCACCGCTCTGCCAAAAAACCGGTCCTTCAATCGGAAGCAGCGGGGTTCCTGAAATAAGTGCTTTGTAATTATCCAGGACACACCAGGAAAGGTTTTTCAACCGAACCGCCGGAGCGTTTTCAAGATACATTCCAAGCAGATCAAGATCTACCATCATTGCAGCAGATTCGGCTTCATTTTCGGCAGCAGCTAAACGAAGAATCAATTCATCATTCAACCCGAAATAATTGTGATTCAACGGCGGTAAACTAACCGGCAAAGCCCTGTCGACGGGGCTCCAGATTAACGACGGAACAATTCCTTCAGGCAGCAGGCTTTCCAACGGAAAAAGCCGTCCGTTTTTCTCGTAATAGATCTTTTTATAAGGAATTGTCTTTACCTCAGGCGAATGAATCTGCGCATAATCGAAATCTTTGATCCAGATTCCCTGTTCGTTAAATCCGGCTTTCAGATTGTTCCAATGACGAATTCCGCCCAAAAACGATCGATGAGCTTCTTCAACCAGCAAAAAATAATTCAGATTGTTTGCAGCATCTGTTGCCATAATCCTTCTATTTCTGTTTGAATGTGCTGTTTGTGTTCCTGGTTCCGGATCCAGTTGCAACGCGTTTGAACGTAGCGCAATTTATCCTTAATAACGTTTTGCTCCTCGAATGACAGGTTTTCAGAATTCCATTTCCCTTTTAAAAGTTCCACTTCTTTCATTACTTCTTCCGGATTCGGAACTTTATTGAACATAGCCTGCGGATGTGCTTTTTCAGCAGTATCTTTCTCAATAATATGATCAATGATACCGGCAAGAATCTCGATTTGTTCTTCCGTATCCCATACGTATTTCAATACCCAGAGATCAGAGAGAATTGCTTCCGTTCTATTGCACATCAAAGCACTTGCAGCAATAATATTCTGAATTTTCACTGCACGCCGGTCCGAAACCTTGATTCCGGTATTCCGAAGATTGTGAACCAGGTCGACATACTGTTTCCGGATCGGTAAAAGATCCACCTGCCGGCTCAATTGCTGTAATTCGATAATTTCTGCCGGTGTAATAACCGGTTTATCAACAGGTGCTGCATTTTCAAGTTTCCAACCTGCGAGTAATACTTCTTCCAGCCGATCGGTGTCAACATAATCACATTGGATCCGAATGAGAAAACGGTCCAACAAGGCATTCAAAGATTCGTCTTCAGGCAGAACGTTACTTGCCCCGACAAACATGAGCGCAGGAAGTTTTTTCGTTTCCTTTCCGCGACGGAAAATCTTTTCATTCAGCGCCATTAATAAACTGTTCAGGATGGCACTATTGGCATTGAAGATCTCATCCAGAAACACCATGGAAGCCTCCGGCATCATTCCTTCGGTATTGGTAATCAACTCACCTTCCTTCAGTTTGCGAATATCGAACGGACCAAAAATCTCATTCGGTTCTGTAAACCGAGTAAGTAAGTATTCAAAATTCTTTCCGCCTTCAATACAACTCGACAACAAACGGATAATAGCACTCTTCGCCGTTCCCGGAGGACCAAGCAAAAAAGCATTTTCACGCGCAATCAGGCTGATTCCCAATAAATCAATTACCTCATCTTTTCCTATAAACGATGCTTTCAAAAAATCAAGGACATCGTTCAGTTTATCACTTTTATTCATAATTCGTCACTAACATAAATTCCTTCCAGAGTATTTCAGCATACATTCCTAAGCTGGCTTTCACCGTTTCGTAACAAGCCGGCTGCTCTGCAAGTTTTAATTTTTTGTTTTCAATAATCCGGTTCGCATACAATTGCTCCAAACAACTGTTAGAACCAATGCATTCAAAATCCAGTTGTTCGATTTCGAGATGATATCTCATTGCGGAATAATGCCATTTATGGGCAATTTTCTCCAGCAGAACTATCAAACCATCCTGCGTATCAATTACCTTGAGCTGGAAAAGCATATCGGGCAGAAAACGCAGGCACAAATCGGCAGAGAGTATGGCAGAAGCATTTGTGTTTCCCTCGAAATCAGTGAACAACGCCGCCAAATCAGCTTCTTTGTGATCGCGATAAAGTATCAACTGTGCCGCAACATAAACCGTTTTTGCCGCCCACAAAGCAGCTTCAGGATCAAACTCCGGCGCTTTATTCGGATAACCTGTTGATTCTTTCCGGTATTCTTCGCTCAGGAAATTGATTACTTCCAGTTCTTCGTCCTTTTCAGCAAACAGCACATTCTGAAACAACATCACCTCTTCACTTTCACGAAGCTGGCGGATCATTTGAAGAAAATACTGTTGCTGCATATTTAGATGGTTTCACTTAGGGGAGTAAAAATAATGGAAAAATTGTGGATTTCAGGATTCGAACGATGACAGAATGAAAAACAACCGGCGTTTCACACGATGAGCTCATGAATTTGAATTGAAAAAGGATATCGGGAAGAAAGCACTAGTGTTCGCCGATTTGACAACATATTACTATTTCATGCCTACCGTTCTTGTTTAGGAATACTCTTCAAATCAATTAATAGGTAAACGTAAATCCGAATCCTAAACCCATGTCGCTATCATAATGTGTTGAAAGGGAAAACGATTGGTTGAGTACATATTTGAGGCCTGCCATGTATTCAAAATCTGAATTATACATTAATCCCAGGCGCAGACGTTTCGTGAGTGGAATATCTTCCCGCATAAGCTGAACCCGCAGTTTTCCATCTGTATCAATCCGTGTATCGGCTATGATCAGCATGGGCAACGTATACTGTAAGCCGAAACATATTGCCCCGCGACGATCTTTAGTATTTGTCTGCCCAAACAGGTTACGTTCCGTTTCACCCATTTCCATTTTACGGTAACGCCAATCAAAGCCCACATAAGGGAAGAACCATTGCATTTTCCCAATATATCGACCAAAGTGCGCTTCTGTCTCATAGCCATGCATATCGTTATATCCCAGGCGCCATTCTGCTTGCAAATTCCAACGGGTATTCTGCAACATCATTTCACCGTCGTTGCCGTTGGTAGCAAAATCGTTTTGAAACATAAAGTGAAATTCGCGGTCGTCGGCGTAAAGCTTTTTCAATGCTTTTTCCGGATCCGGGAGCTGAGGGTTCGGTGGTGAGTTTTCGTAGGTGAAGATCCGTCCCATTCCACTCATCATGTGATAAAGAATATGGCAATGAAAAAACCAGTCGCCGCTTTCTGTTGCGGCAAATTCGATGGTGTCTGTTTCCATAGGCATGATGTCCAGTACATTTTTCAATGGAGAATACTCACCATTGCCGTTGACAACGCGAAAGAAATGTCCGTGTAAATGCATTGGATGGCGCATCATCGAATTGTTGTACATAATTATGCGAACATTCTCCCCTTTTCGAATTAAAATCTTATCCGTTTCGGAAACCGTTTTGTTGTTAATGCTCCAAACATAGCGGTTCATATTCCCGGTGAGTTCAAAGTTGTAAACGGTTGTTTTTGCTTCGGGCAAAGTTGTCTTTACGGGAGACCGAAGCATGTTGTAGTTCAGCGTAACAATATCGGAAAGCTCATTGCTATTGTACTGGTCGCCATTGGTCATATCCATGTGCTTATGGTCCTGTTTCTTTTTCTCTTTCAAAGGACCCGTAATCTCCGGATACATCACCACATTCATGTCCATCTGCTGAAGGCTCATATTCATGCCCATATCGTCGAGGTTTCCGTCCATTTTGATCATGTCATTCATCATCTGCATGCCTTCAAAATATTTCAATGGTTCTAACGGTGAGATCAGTTGTTTCACTCCTGTACCAAGCCATAATGAAGTGCTTCTGATCCGGTCTTCGGAAGTTGCCTGTAACTCAAACGCTGTGTTTTCCGAAGGAATTGTTAGAATGACATCATAGGTTTCGGCAACCGCAATGATAAACCGGTCTACAGGAACAGGAACAACTTCTGATCCATCGCTGGCAACAACGCTCATTTTACCGCCAGAATAACGCATCCAAAAATAGGTAGATGAGCTTCCGTTGACGATCCGAATCCGCACCTTATCCCCTGCCTTGAATTGCGGAATACTGAACTCGGGCTGTCCGTTTGTAAGAAACCTGTCGTAATACACA
>CBFGMW010000314.1:0-4204 GCA_965649925.1 uncultured Fluviicola sp. | reverse complement strand
TAGGTACCTGGTTCCCTCGTTTCCCAGAAACATTTCTCATAACCTTTGTCATTATTGATCTTACTTGGCGGATACAATCTATTGTACTCTTCGATTGTTATCCATTTTGTACTGTCTTTCGGAGATCTCACGTAAAAATTGGAATACCTAACGGTTTCTTCCTGCATTCTTTCTTTTTGACATGCTGCAAAGACAAGAATAAGCAGCGGCAGTAGTAAGCTTACTTTTTTCATACAATTGGTTTTAATTTTTTCAAAAAAACCAATTCAAATCCAAACCCAAATAAATAATTCTGACTAATTTAGTCAAAATAAATTATTTAAATTTTAAGTTTGAGGAAAATTCAATGATTACTGATCAACATTTGGGTAGAAACATCCGGAATCTGCGGGAAATGAAAAATTACACTCAGGAAATATTCGCTATTCGCCTGGATATATCTCAGAAACAGTTTAGCAGAATTGAAAATGGAGAGGTTTCACCGACAATCAGAATGCTATTCAAAATTTGTCAGGTGCTGGAGGTAGAACCCGCATTCTTACTTGAATTTGACTCAAACAAGATTTTCAATAACAACTCCATTAATCAATCAGGCGGTGAATTTAATGCCTACAACGACACTCCAATAAAAGATGTCAAGATTCTGTATGAACGTCTTTTATCGGAAAAAGATGAGATTATTGAGCTTTTGAAAAAAGGTGGGCGCAATTAGAGACCGCGATAAAAACAAGTAGGGGAAAGTCACGACCTTCCCCTACTTAGATTATATGATAATAAATTACACTCTATAGCAAACCGCATTGATATTCATTCCGGCGCCAACTGAAGCAAACAGGATCAAATCACCGTCATTCAACGTGTAACCTTCCATTTCTCCGTTTTTCACCATACTGTACAATGTTGGAATTGTGGCAACCGAACTGTTCCCCAGTTTATGAATATTCATGGGCATCAGCGTTTTCGGAACGTCTAGTATGTTGTATAGTTTAAATAATTCCCGAATGATTGCTTCATCCAGTTTTTCGTTTGCCTGGTGAATGAATATTTTCTGAATTTCCGTAACATGAACTCCTGCTTTATCCAAACAATCCTTCATTGCAACCGGAACATTCTTAATAGCGTATTCATAGACTTTTCGTCCTTTCATTTTGATGTAACGAATGCGCGGATCTGATTCCGGGAAGTTTGATTTCCCCAGGCACAAATAATCGGTTTCTTCCTCACAGTGGCTTTGAGCACTCATTGAAATAATCCCTGAATTCGTATCGGCTTTCAATTCTACAATTGCCGCACCTGCTCCATCTGCAAAGATCATACTGTCTCTGTCATACGGATCAAGCACCCGGCTTAACGCTTCTGAACCGATGACCAAACATTTTTTCGCCATACCAACCTGCATAAAAGCATGTGCCTGAATAAGACCCTGCACCCACCCCGGACAGCCGAAAATAAGATCATAAGCCACACAATTCGGATTCTTGATACCAAGCAAATGCTTGATTCTGGAAGCAATTGAGGGCACCATATCCGTTTGGATAGTATGCTTAATAACGTTTCCAAAATTATGCGCCACGATAATCTGATCGATCGTTTCCCTGTCGCAACCGGCATCTTTGATTGCTTCTTCAGCAGCCAGTTTTCCAAGGTCGGCACAATTTAGCTCCGAGCCAGCATAACGTCGCTCCTGAATTCCGGTAATCTGTTCAAACTTACGAGCTATTGTTTCGGGACTTTGAGGAATGATCTGATGATTCTCGTCGTAAAATTCATGTACCATGAAATCACGATTCGTTTTGATAATCTCCGGGATATAGCATCCAATTCCTGTAATTACGCTGTTCATTCTGCTTTTTTTAAGTTGTAATCTTATGCGCAGGAGCAAACGGGGTGTTGCTTTTCGGAACAGAAGAGTGGGCAATGCTTTTCGAGAAAACAAATTTAAGAATAAAAGAAATGATAATACCAATTACTTCTTCCGAAAAAACTTGTCGGTTAAAACAAGGAGATTGTATTGAAAATACACCTAAACATCGATTTTACTAAATAATAGGTTTTTGCTGCTGCACTTTTGCCTCACACCAATATTTGATGCATTATGACACGAAAATCATTGGCACTGGCAATTATCGTTTTCGGCACATTTTCAACATTCGCCCAGGATTCAACAAACGTTACCTGGAGTTTGGAAAACTGTTTGAAATATGCCGTTGAAAACAACCTGACAGTAAAACAGGCTGTTCTAACCGAAAACAGTGCAACACTCGATTACCAGCAGGCAAAAGCGAATCGCTTACCGAATCTTTTTGCCAGCGCTTCCCAATCTCTTACAAACGGAAGAAGCATTGACCCTATTACCAGCGCCTTTGTTTCACAAACCGTTCACAGCAGCAGTTTCGGACTTAATTCTCAGATGACTTTATACAATGGCGGAAAACTCAATAACCAGATCCGGCAGCAAGAAATTATCTCTGAGCAGAATTCACTTTATGTAGAAGAAACGAAAAACAGTATTGTACTAAGTGTAACCGAAGCATATCTGCTTGCTGATTACTACAATGAAGGCATTAAAGCTGCCGCGAACACGCTCAAAGTCTCTCAGAAACAGCTGGAGCAGGGACAAAGTAAGCTGAATGCCGGCGCTTCAACAAAAATAACCGTTGCAGAACTACAGGCGTTAGTAGCTCAAAATCAACACACCCTCGTACAAACACAAAATCAATATGCTCAGCAATTACTTACGCTGAAACAACTACTGGAGCTTGAGCCTGAAGTGGTGTTTGAAATACAGCATACCGATTTGAAAGAGGGAATTTCAATTATTCCGGATAAACAAAGCGTGTATGACACCGCACTTGAAAGTATGCCCGAAATTAAAGCAGCTGAACTACAGCAAAAAGTAGCTGATCTGGATGAACAAATTGCTTACTCGGGTTATTTACCAACGCTTTCCCTGTCAGGATCATTATCGACCGGTTATACAAACACACAACCGTATAATTTCGGTAACCAATTCGGCAACAATTTCAATCAGCGTATTTCTGTTTCGTTATCAGTACCAATTTATTCACGCCAGCAAAACAAAACCAACATTGAAAAAGCCAGGATCAGCATAGAAAACTCTGAAGTACAGTTGGAAATTGAAAAGAAACAACTCTATCAGAAAATAGAATCAGCATGGCAAAACGCTGCATCTGCGCAGTCTGAAATGCAATCTGCAGCTGCAACTTTAGAATCTTCTCAGCTGGCTTTTGATCTCACACAAGAACAGTTCAATCGTGGGGCAACTGATGCTACCAATCTGGCTGTAAGCCAAACCACTCTATTGAATGCACAACAAACTTTTCTTCAGGCAAAATACATGAATCTGCTGTACGTGAGCTTGCTGAATTTTTACCAGGGAAAACTTTAAACTGAATAACATGAAAAAGAAAAGAATTAGAAATATCATTATTGCCGTAATCGTTATAGCACTCATTTTTGTTGTAATAATGTTGATTCCCGGCAAGAAACCTGCGCAGGTTTCATTAGAAACAACAACCATTGAGAAAGGCGACATAACAAGCATAGTAACTGCAACGGGTACTATTGAGCCAACGAAACAAGTAGAAGTCGGAACACAGGTTTCGGGAGTTGTAAAGAAAATTTATGTCGATTATAACAGTAAAGTAAAAGCCGGACAGCTTATTGCCGAATTGGATAAAACCACTTTGCTTTCAGCATTAGCCGAAGCAAAAGCGAGTTATCGGATGGCAAAAAACGAACAAAGCTATTTGCAGAAAATTTATGAACGCCAGAAAGGACTTTACGAATCTAAACTGATCAGTGATGCAGATTATGAAGAAGCTCTGTATAAATTGAATGCAGCCAAAGGGACAAGCGAGCAACGTTTATCGGACCTTGAACGGGCAAAGACCAACCTGAGTTACGCAAGTATTTATTCTCCCATTGACGGCGTTGTTCTTGGAGTAGATGTGGAGGAAGGTCAGACGGTTGCGGCAAGTTTTAGCACGCCTACCTTGTTCACCATTGCGCAAGACCTCACAAAAATGCAGGTAGAAGCCAATGTTGACGAAGCGGATATCGGAAACGTTCAAAACGGACAAAGAGTAACTTTTACCGTTGACGCGTATCCGGAGGAAGAATTTTCAGGAACCATTACCCAGGTTCGATTGAATCCAACAGTTACTTCAAGCGTGGTCACTTA
>CBFGMW010000313.1:0-4209 GCA_965649925.1 uncultured Fluviicola sp. | reverse complement strand
TGTGTTGTTACTGCTGAAGAACACATGCTAAATGGTGGTTTAGGTGATGCTGTTGCTAAAGTTTTGGCAAGAAACCTCCCTTCTCCGCAGGAATATGTAGGAGTAGATGATAAATTCTGAGAGTCCGGAACACCTGACGAATTGATGGTGAAATACGGTTTAACTTCTCCGAACATTGTTGCGGCAGTAGAAAAAGTATTACAAAGAAAATAGTAAATGAAACAAGGCGTTCCTGTTGAAGAGACGATTGTAGCGTATCTTCAACAGGATAATGCTCAAGCCGAACGCGCTATATCATGGATCATTGATCTGTACGGAAAACGGCTTTATGCTTCCATCAAACGCTGGACTTCTTCACACGAACTGTGTAACGACATTCTTCAGGATGTTTTCGTTCTGGTTTGGCGTCATCGATTAACTTTTAAAGGAAACAGCAGTTTGTACGCGTGGATTTACCGAATTGCTTACAATGAAACCCTGCAAACTCTCCGCAGAGAAAAAAAACACTTCGCGCTAACCATTGACGAAGCATTTGTTGCGTTTCCTCAATCTTCCAACACTTCACCGGAACTAACTCCCGAACAAATTTCAGCTTATTTACTGGAAGCCGTAGCACAATTGCCCGAAAAACAACGGCTCGTTTTCGAAATGAAATATTTCGAAGATCTGAAATACGAAGATATTGCTGCTGTAACCGGTGGTTCAGTCGGCGGATTGAAAGCCAATTACTTCCATGCGGTTCAGAAAATTGAAACTTTTGTCCTGAGCAAATTAAACCATTAATTCACCTAATCATCTTAGTGTCATGAATAACGAACAAAATAATATTCTTTCTAAACTTGAAAAAGTACCTACTCAAGTTCCGAACGATCTGTTCTTTGAAACGTTGAAAAAACAAGTTGTGAACAAACTTGAAAACGAACCCAAAACTGTTCCTTTTTACCGTAAAACATGGCTTCAGGCTGCTGCCTCTATCATACTGCTGATTGGAATTGGTTCGGTTTACCTGTTCAATTCAAAAGAGCCTGTTCCGGGCACAAGGCAGAAAGTTGATTTTTCTTCTTTAAGTAAAGATGATATTATCAGATATATAGAAAACAACCAGGAAGATTTTGACGAGCGTGATTTGGCATCAGCCCTAATTGATCTGCCGACTCTGGGAAACACTGTTCAGGTTCAATCAAAGCAAAAAAACAGCATTCGTGAAACAGAACTCGAAAAAATGTGGAACAATCTTGAGGATGAAGACATATTAGAATACCTGCAGGAAGAAAGTGATGATTTAGACGAAGAATTAATCTTCGGAAGTTAAAAACCCCATGAATATGAAAAAATATCTTTTAAATGCTGTACTGATCGGGATGATCGGTACTTCAGCAGCTTACTCGCAAACAGAACCCAAACCAACCAATATTCCGGCTGATGACAGCGAACGTGATGACAAAGTTGATAAACTCAAAATTGCATTCATTACAACAGAATTGAGCCTTACAACAACAGAGGCGGAAAAATTCTGGCCGATTTACAACGAATGTGAAACGAAAATCAAAGAACTTCGAAAAGCGAACCGGGAAATTCAGAAAAGCCTGGAACAATCTTACGACACTTTGACCAATGCCGATGCTAAAAAGAAAATGGCAACACTTTTTGAAAATGACATCAAGGAAATAACGGTTAGAAAAGAATATGCCGCAAAATTTTCGACACTTCTTGGCGATAAAAGAGCGTTAAAACTCTTAAGTTTGGAGCACGAATTCAAACGGGAGTTACTGGAGGCTTTAAAAGATCAAAAACACGATCACGGCCACCATCCTCCACATGACAAGTCAAATGGACACTAATAAAGACACTTTTTTAAATAAACTCGGACAAACAAATCCCTTCCCGTATCTGATTGATGTAGATTATGCGGAGGGGATTTTCATTTATGATAAAAGCGGAAAACGCTACACCGATCTGATAGCAGGGGTTTCAGTAAACAACATTGGGCATCGTCACCCGCAAGTACTGAAACGAATCAATGAGCAGCTGGAAAAGTACATGCATGTAATGGTTTACGGCGAATTTATCCAGGATTCAACCCTGGAATTTGCAAAAACATTACTTTCTTTCCTGCCCGAAAGCCTGAATTGTGTTTACCCCGTAAACTCAGGGACTGAAGCCAATGAAGCTGCATTAAAACTAGCCAAAAGATATACCGGGAGAACAAAACTGGTCGCATACAAAGGTTCGTACCACGGAAATACACACGGCTCCATGAGTGTTTCGGCAAATGAATCAAAGAAGGCTGCGTTTCGTCCGCTATTGCCCGATGTTCACTTCATTGAATTAAACAACTTCGATCATTTATAGCAAATAGATTCGAGAACTGCAGGTGTCATTTTAGAAACTATCCAGGGCGATGCAGGCGTTCGCCAGGCTTCAACGGAATATTTAACTGCGCTTCGGAAACGCTGCAACGAAGTTGGCTGTATGCTGATTTTTGATGAAATCCAATGCGGAATGGGACGTTCAGGAAAAATGTTTGCTTTCGAGCACAGCGGTATAGTTCCTGATATTCTAACGCTTGGAAAAGCTCTGGGCGGCGGACTTCCGATTGGTGCATTTATCAGCAGCGTGGAAAAGATGAAAGTTCTCAGTCACAATCCGATGCTCGGCCACATTACGACATTTGGCGGCAACCCGGTTGTAAACGCTGCGGCCTGGGGAACCATGGAGGTTTTTCGTGACGAAATAGATTTTTCTGAAGTGGAAAGAAAAGGCCAGCTTTTAGAAAATTACCTTCGTGAAATTGACGAGATCCTTGAAATTCGTCGTGTTGGGATGATGTTTGCCTGTGACATGAAGAACGAAGAGCGGGTTGCTCAAGTGGTAGATAAGCTTTTGGAGTATGGTCTGATCAGTTTCTGGTTTCTCTCTCATCCATACAGTTTCAGACTTTCTCCTCCCCTTACTATTTCAGAAAAAGAAATTCATGAAGCTGGTATCTTAATCAAAAGGGCTGTTCAGGAAACCAAAGATTAGAACAAGATTAGAATTCTGTTAAAAGCTGAGAAAGCTGAGCTCCTCTCCTTCCTGCTTGGGTATTTTCATTAATTTAGTAAGACTTTGAACATTTGTTCATCTGATCTGAAGAATTCATGAAGCCGTTTTTATATAAACTGATTGCTACTACTATTTTACGGAACAAGACACCATTGAAGGATGTCAAAAATTTCAGCAGTTATCAAATCGCAAAGGCTTATCGCGAACTGAAAATTGTTGCGAAACGACATGTCAAGGATTTTTTCCTGATTTCAATTGGAATCTTCTCTGCGGCCTTCGGTTTCAAGGGTTTTTTATTGACCAATCATTTCATTGACGGCGGCGCAACGGGAATTTCCCTTTTAATTCAGGCACTTACGGATATTCCGCTGCAGTGGCTGATCATTTGTGTTAATCTTCCTTTTGTGTTCCTGGGTTACTTTACCATGGGAAGAGCATTCGCCATTAAAACGGCTCTAGCAATTACAGGTTTATCTATTGTTCTGGCAACCTCGCAATTCCCGAATGTGACCAACGACAACTTACTGGTGGCAATTTTCGGAGGATTCTTCCTTGGTGCAGGAATTGGTTTTGCGGTAAGAGGCGGAGCTGTAATTGACGGAACCGAAGTTCTCGCAATTTACCTAAGCAAAAAGACTGGCGCAACACTCGGCGATTTAATCATCATCATGAACGTCGTGATTTTTGCTTCTGCTGCATACTTTTTAGGAATTGAAGTGGCAATGTATTCCATGATCACTTACCTGGCCGCATCCAAAACACTCGATTTTATTGTTGAAGGTATTGAGGAATATATTGGCGTTACTATTGTTTCTTCCCATTCAGACCAAATTAAAGACATGATCATCAATAAAATGGGTCGTGGTGTTACAGTTTATACTGGTAAAAAAGGTCATGGAAAACGCGGAGCAACGCAGGATGTTGATATCATTTACACGGTAATTACCCGCCTCGAATTGAATAAGCTGAATACGGAAATCGAGAAAATAGAACCCACAGCATTTGTTGTGATGAACAGCGTTAAAGACACAAAAGGCGGAATGATCAAAAAACGTCCGTTGAAGCACTGATTTGGTTTATATCTAATTCCTGGTAGAGAGAAAATAAATTCTTTCAGCCACCGTTTGATTCTACTATGCGAACATTTTTAATTGTCACAATATT
>CBFGMW010000312.1:0-4210 GCA_965649925.1 uncultured Fluviicola sp. | reverse complement strand
GATCTTCTGGGTCTTGCTTCCCGTTGGAATTATTGGTTTCGTTTTGTTCTGGTACAAATCCGAAAAGCAGGTTCAGACTTCCTCACATTTCCACGAAATTGTTCCGAAAGGCTATAAAAGTATTGGAATCGATGTTTCGCATCATCAGGGGGAAATTGATTGGGAAGCGCTATTTACAACCGCACATTTCGATACGATTATTGATTTTGTTTACTGCAAGGCAACCGAAGGACACGATCATACAGATACCCAATGGGAACGCAACCGTGATCATTTAAACGCGATGGGAGTTTTAAACGGAGCCTATCATTATTTTAAACCGAAAACACCACCGCGACCGCAGGTTGATCATTTTTTATCTGTTTATAAAATACGTTCTATTGATCTGCCGCCGGTTCTGGATGTAGAAGAAGAAGGGTATAACGATGAAGATTTGATTGCGAAAATCCGGATCTGGGCAGAAGAGGTGAAGAAAAGAACCGGTATGCAGCCCATCATTTATACTTCGCTTTCTTTCTATGAAACAAAATTCAGGGGAAAAATGGATGATTACCAGTTTTGGTTAGCTGCTTACAGCAGAGAGCCCGTTTTTATGAGCGATAAGAATGTGATCCACTGGCAATTCTCCGAAAAAGGAAAACTGCCAGGTATCACGGAAAAGGTAGATCTGAATGTCTCCAGTTTAACTTTTTAGTCGGCGCGTTTCAATGTAATTCTCCACATCAACCAATTGTTTGCGTTGTTGGGATCATAATTGTTTGCCGGGTAAAAGAATGTGCTGTCAACACCGTACGACGACCAAATTTGTTTGTTCTTTTTTGCTTTATCCACAGACCAGATCAAGTCGCAGCCAACTGTTGAATCACACAATGCATTTTTAAATATCATACGCTTGTTCTTATCATCAGTATACAGTTTGTTTGCAACTTTTAATGTGTCACCGTTTCCATCAATGTAAGTGAAAACGTAGTTCTTTACTGTTGTTGAATCCTCGTGAATGTCTGAAATCACCAAATCTCCGCAATTAGAGATGTTTTCGTATAATTCCTCTGATCCGGAGGTAGTAAGAACCGCTCTTTCAGACAATTCAATTGTCCAGTTGCCGGTAAGTCCTTTCATTTTTCTCTTTTGCTTGTTACAGGAAAGAAAGATCAATGATGCGGCGATAATAAATAATCCAATATTTTTCATAACTATTTCTCCTTACCAATTAAATAAATGATTCCGAATCCGTAAGAAATACCTTTAAAATCGGTGCTTTTCAACTGATCGTTGTTGTTTCGGTATGACTCGTGGTCATTCGAATAAGTCGAATAGTTACTCGGAAAATCTGTAGGCTGTGCATTGTTGTTTCGCTCATCCACAAAGTTTCTTTCTTTTTCGTCAGGCCCTAATGTAAACATGGGAACAAATGCCCGCGCAAACATCAGGTATTTCTTATACTTATAAGTTGCCTGAACACCGATTTCCATGGTCTTGATTGTTGACTTGTACAACCCGTTCAGTTTGTACTCCGACCCAAAACTCTCTTGCCCGTTCGGATAAACAGTTGAGTACTCAATGTACATTTTACTCAGGTTGGTAGTTAACATTCCTTCCAGCCAGTACTTGTTCTCCTTGAACGTTCTGCCGAAAGTAGTTGTCACAAAATTGGTCGAATAGCGAACAGTCATGTGCTGCTCAACTCCATTTGCATAGTGAGCTTCGTTTTTGTCCTTCCCCATTCCGAAGGCGTAATCAGTACTAAGTGTCCATTTGTTCGTACTGTTTCCGAAAATAAAACGAAAACCGCTTGTAGTAAATGTCTGACCGAATTCTCCACCTTTGTACTGGTGGAATTTTTCAGTCATACCAGAACCGCCCATTTCGTTGAAACCAACAACGAATTTGTTCAGTCCTGCAGGATCGATGCGCTTAAAACCGAAATAACTGCCGGTATAAGTCTTCTTCATTTGGATGAATTGTGCATTGGCTTTGGTTGCCGTAGCAAATGCCAAAACGCTCATAAGTAGTATTCTCATGCCGCCAAATATAGAAGTGTATTTGATATGTTAATTAAATTTGCCGCACCTTTTGTATGCATGCATATTGGTGTCATGGTAAGTATATAATCATTACTTTTTTTTTACTGCAGCATATTTTTTTAACATCGCAGGTGCCTGCTGAACTTTTTCCAACGTTCGTTGTAAGAGAGCAAAACAGTCTTTATGAAAAACGCACTTCTTTTACCGTTCATGTTTCTTTCCGCGTGGACATTTGCTCAGCGCGAAACAACTATTCCTACATTAGAAACTCCCGTCGTTACACCTTATGTAAGCTTTGAAGATTACGTAACCCTGGTCAACAAAGTGAAACCACACCGTGAAACACATTTGGTGAGCATAGACGTTTTTCAGCAGATGCTCCTTGATTCCAACACGCTTATTCTCGATACAAGATCGGATGCAATGTTCGAAGCAAAACACATAAAAGGTGCAATACACCTGAACTTTTCAGATTTCACACAGGCTAGCCTCGAACGCATTATCCCAAGTCGTGCAACAAGAATACTGATCTACTGCAACAACAACTTTAATGATGATCAAATCAATTTCCCGACGAAATCCTACAGTCCGCCACCAACGAAAAATCAGAAAGAAATTACACTTGCGTTAAACATTCCAACATACATCAATTTGTTCGGTTACGGCTACGAGAATGTTTATGAACTGGAAAGCCTGGTCCCGACCATGTTTTTTTCGGAATTATTTGAAGGAACAGCGGTAGAAGAATGACAAATGGATAGTGACGAGTGACGAATATTGGGTTAGTGCTTCATAATTTGTAACTCGTAACTATCTTTACTGTATGATAAAGCAATCCGCTCTCGAGTTTCTAAAAGACCTTAGTGAAAACAATAACCGCGACTGGTTCCAGACGAACAAACCTGTTTATGAAAATGCGCATCAAAATGCCATTGCTTTTGCAGATGAGTTGTTGAAAAACATGAATACGCACGACAATATTGAAACCGCTTCGGGGAAAGCAAGCTTGTTCCGCATTTATGCCGATACACGCTTTTCAAAAGACAAAGCCCCTTACAAAACACATTTCGGGATGCGCTTCAGCCGTGCAACGTCAGCGCTTCGCGGCGGATATTATTTTCATTTGGAACCGGGAAACAGTTTTATGGCCGGCGGATTCTTCTCGCCAAGCCCTGAAGATCTGAAACGGATTCGCGAAGACATTGATTTCAACTATGAAGAATGGAACGAAATACTTTCTCGACCCGAAATAGTAAAAACGTTCGGAGAACTAAGAGGCGAGCAGGTAAAAACAGCTCCGAAAGGTTACGCGAAAGATCACCCTGCAATAAATCTTCTTCGTTACAAGCAATTCATATTACGACACAATTTCACCGACAAAGAAGTTCTTGCAACTGATTTTGCAGAGAAGTTAAACGAAACGTTCCGCGCGCTGCGTCCATTCTTCGATTACATGAGCGAAGTGTTAACTACAGATGCGAATGGGGAGCCATTGATGTAATCGAAAAAGGAAAAGAGCATTAGGGTCTCCCCCTTTGGAGGGGGACTAAGGGGGAGGACTTTCAGATTGTTATCGAAACTCTACCATCCTCCTCACTCCTCCCGGCACTAACGTTTGATCTTCAAAATCTTCGCTTTCTTTTCTCAAAGGGAGGAAGCATAATTTTCAATTCCTCTAAGGTCTGTTCTTCACATATTTCTCTAACCACTGATCTTGTTCCCACAACAAATGCAGGATAGATTCTTTGGCTGCATAACCATGACTTTCTTTCGGCAGCACCAAATAACGAACCGGCGCTCCGAATCCTTTTAAAGCCTGGTAATAGCGTTCACTCTGGATAGGGAATGTCCCGGAATTATTGTCGTTTTCACCGTGAACCAATAACAACGGTGTTTTCATTTTATCCGCATAGTTAAACGGCGACATCTCATTGTAAGTGTCTTTCGCATCCCAATAATTGCGCTCTTCACCCTGAAATCCGAATGGAGTAAGTGTTCTGTTGTAAGCTCCGCTCCGTGCAATTCCGGCAGCAAACAAATCTGAATGCGTTAATAGGTTTGCCGTCATAAATGCTCCGTACGAATGCCCGCCAACAGCAACTTTTCTCCTGTCGATATAACCCAATGAATCTACCGCATCAATTGCCGCCTTTGCATTTGACACCAATTGTTCAATAAACGAATCA
>CBFGMW010000311.1:0-4211 GCA_965649925.1 uncultured Fluviicola sp. | reverse complement strand
TATTTCTAACGTAACAATCTGAAGAACTTCCGGAGCGCCATATTCAGAACAATCACTTTTACCACGTATACCTTGTCTTCGAAAGTATAGCTCGGGTTTACGCCCATGCTTAATTGTCTTCCGGCCAGGTAAGGTGTGTTGTCAACTTCAAGTTTCCCGGTTCTTACTTTCAAATTAAGCTCTGAATCTTTGTTAACCTGAGCCAAAACTGTTTTTGAGGAAATCGTATCGCTCGTTTTTAACATGGCAGTTACCTGATCAGCAACAGCTTGGTTCTTACATTCGTAAACATAACTGTCATAGCGCTGGCCCCAAACGTATTTGTTATTGTTTTTTGCGAAATATTCTTTTAATCCCAGTGTATCTTTGATTCCTTTGTTCCAAACCTTATCTGTCATTACTTCAAACAACAGGATTCCGTCATGGTACTCTTTCATTAATGCTTTGAATTCCGGGTGTTTTGTTTCCAATTGACTTTCTTCGTAACCCAAAATTTCAGCTTTTTGCCATGCAGCATATTGTTTCGCTACGATCGTTTTGCTGTCGGTGCTTTTAACTGCTCTGAAGTTCTTTTCAAGGTATTGACCGAACTGTTTTTGAGTGAATTTCTGGCTACCCAGCGTAAACATGGTTTTATTCGACTCAATGCCGCTGGCACTCCATTTTCCTTTTGTATAGTTGGAATCAATTGCTGCAACGAATACTTTATATGTTTTCTTGTAGCTGTCTTTGTAACCGTAAGATTTTTTCAATTTTTGGATGAACGAGTTTTGCGTAATATTCGCACGTTCGTCCTTGTTTACCTTACTTTGAATTTCTTTCTTCAATTCGTCGTATGTACGCAAAGGAATTAATTGAATGCGTTTTATAATGTGGAATCCGAAATCTGTTTTGATCGGTTGAGAGATATCACCGTCTGCTTTAAGCGCAAATGCAGCCTCTTCGAATTCAGGGACCATACGTGTTTGAGTACCTGTTCCAAATGGGGGTAATTCACCTCCTTTACTTGAAGTTTGTCCGTCATCTGAAAAATCGTCTGCTAATTGGCTAAATGATTCGCCAGCCTGCAATTTGGTATAGATCTCATCAATTTTTTTCTGTGCGCTTTCCAATTCTTCTGCCGGAGCATCTTTTGGAACAGCGATCATAATATGTGCTGTTTTCAATGTTCCTCTTGCCGGACGTTTATCAACCACATAAATTAAGTGGTATCCGAAACGTGTGCGAACAGGCATGGAAACTTTTCCAACAGGAGTGTTGTATGCAGCTTCCTCGAACGGGTAAACCATTTGGAACGCTGTGAAATAACCTAAGTCTCCGCCATTACGCTCAACACTTTTATCTTCTGAACCCGCTTTGGAAGAAGCAACTGTTCTGAAATCTTCACCTCCGTCGATGCGCTTTTTTAACGCCATGATACGGCTGTAAGCACGGAGCGTATCTTCCGGAGTTGCGGTTTCCTCAACTTTAATTAAGATATGAGAAGCTCTGATCTCAACCTGCATACGTTCGTAAGCCTGTTGAACCAATGCTTTGTTTTGAGTAGAATCAACCAGATAAGGCTGAGCCAGTTGTTTGCGGTAGCCAGCCAATTCTTTTTTCAATTTCGGAATAGTATCATAACCCAAGGCTTCAGCTTCAGCTACTTTCAATTTGAATTTCTTAAATAACTCCATGTACTCGTCCAACGACTGTTGATCGTACTTCGGATTGTTATTGTTCTTCAAATAGATTTGTAAAAATTCTGATTTTGTTACTTTCTGACCATCAATTTCAAGTACCGTAGGGTCTTGCTGTGCGTTTAACTGAATAGTAAGAATAAAAGAGAGTGCAACTAAAAGATGTTTTTTCATAGTTTTTAATGTATGCAGTCCCAAATGTAATACATTGTTTGTTTTTATCAGCACTTGGGGAGGGAATTAAGAAATTTTTAAGGTTATAACGCAGAAAAGATTAAAAGTGATGTATAAGGTTGGAAAAAGTAGGGGTGCAATATTTTGCACCCCTACTTTTCCAAAATCTTGTGCCCCTACTTCATCAAAGGCCAACTTCATCGAAAGCGATGCTTTCTCTTATTTTAAGCTGTAATTTGGGGCTTCTCTTGTTATCGTTACATCATGCGGGTGCGATTCACGCATTCCGGCAGAAGTAATACGTACAAATTGTGATCCCTGCAGTTTATTGATGGTTGGAGCACCGCAGTAACCCATTCCGGCTCTTAATCCGCCGACAATCTGGTAGATCACCTCAAACAAATGCCCTTTGTAAGGAACACGCCCGGATATTCCTTCAGGAACTAATTTCTTGATATCGTCTTCCGCATCCTGGAAATAGCGGTCTTTGGACCCTTTTTGCATGGCTTCCAAAGAGCCCATTCCACGGTACGATTTGAATTTTCTTCCTTCATAGATAATTGTCTCACCGGGAGATTCCTCTACTCCTGCGAACATAGAGCCGATCATTACAACATCAGCTCCGGCAGCAATTGCTTTTACAATATCACCCGTATAACGAATTCCGCCGTCTGCAATAACCGGAACCCCTGTTCCTTCCAGAGCCAGAGCAACATCATTTACAGCTGTTAATTGTGGAACACCAACCCCGGCAATAATGCGCGTTGTACAAATTGATCCCGGACCAATTCCTACTTTCACTGCATCTGCCCCGGCTTCTACTAAGTATTTAGCTGCTTCGGCAGTTGCGATATTTCCAACAATAACCTCCAGGTTCGGATATTTTTGTTTTACTTCTTTCAATTTAGTTACAACTCCTTCTGTATGTCCGTGAGCCGTATCAATAACAATTGCATCTACTCCTGCTTCTTTCAAAGCGGTAACACGTTCAATTGTATCTCCTGTTACACCAACTGCTGCAGCAACGCGTAAACGGCCATATTCATCTTTACATGAATCAGGATGTGTTTTTACTTTAATAATATCTCGGTAAGTGATTAAACCGATTAATTTATTGTTTGCATCAACAACCGGAAGTTTTTCGATTTTATTCAATTGGAGAATTTCTTCAGCCATAGATAAACTTGTGCCATCTGTTGCTGTAACCAGGTTTTTGGTGGTCATTACTTCACGAATCGGACGTTCATGATCCTTTTCAAAACGTAAATCGCGATTGGTAACAATTCCAACAAGAATTTCATTTTTATCCACAACCGGAATTCCGCCGATCTTATTCTCTTTCATTAAGAATAATGCATCTTTTACAAAAGTGTCATCGGATAGTTTAACGGGATCCAGGATCATTCCGCTTTCAGAACGCTTCACTTTTCTTACTTCAAGTGCTTGTTCTTCTATGGTCATGTTTTTGTGAATAACCCCGATTCCTCCCTGTTGAGCAAGTGCTATCGCAAGACTAGCTTCTGTAACTGTGTCCATTGCAGAAGATACTATTGGGACATTTACTTCGATGTTGCGTGTGATCTTGCTTTTTAATTTCACATCGCGGGGAAGAACTTGAGAAAATGCGGGTACTAATAAGACGTCGTCGTAAGTTAAACCTTCACGAACCGAATTGAGATTGGACAGTGCCATGTATGAACCTATTTTTGGAATAAATTCCTGCAAATTTAGCTAAAAATCATCAGAAGTAAATCATCCGGTAACTAAATCGGTTTAATTAATTGTTATTTCTTCTAATTGAGAATGTAAATGGATGATTGAAAAGACAAATGGGAAAGAGTGAGGATTGGGATTTCCCCCTTTGGAGGGGGATTAAGGGGGAGGGCGTTCTGGTTTTAGTATGAAAGCCACCTCCCTCAATCCCTCCTCAAGGAGGGAAGATTAGATTCTCTTTCTAATTCTCAATTCTTTCAAATAAATGTTAAACTCTTGCAGTTGGTTTTCAGTGTCTGAAAAAAAGCTTAATCTTGTTACTATGAAACAACTGAAATTGATACTATCCTTGCTCGTTTTAATGAGTTGCGCCCGTTCGATTGCTCAGGACAGGTCTTTAATCCAATTATCCGGTGTGGTTGTTTCTTCTGACAGTGTGCGCGAAATGCCTTATGCATCTGTTTATAATAAGACTGTAAAACGTGGTGCTATTGCAGATATTTACGGATTCTTTTCGATTGTCGTTCATCGTGGCGACACTATCGCATTTAAGTATGTTGGACACCAAACGGGTTTCTATGTTGTTCCGGATTCATTAGTCGATAATCGTTACAGTATTATTCACATGCTGGATGTAGATACTGT
>CBFGMW010000310.1:0-4218 GCA_965649925.1 uncultured Fluviicola sp. | reverse complement strand
TTATCCTTCTGTTTGCATGGTTATTATTTGATTGTTTCAGAAAATAATACCTTTGTCAAAAGCCGAACACTCCAAAATGGAACAAAAAGTCCTCGATTATTTCTCCAAAATTCTCGCGCTAACCCCGGAAGAAATCGATGCAATTGTAGCCACTCTCAACATTCAAACCTACCCGAAAGGAACACTACTCTTAAAAGAAGGACAAATATCCTTGGAAGCCTATTTTGTTCTGGAAGGCTGTGTAAGGCAATACTACCTGATAGACGGGGAAGAAAAAACAAATAACTTTTTTACGGAGGAACAGTGGGTGATTTCCATGCAGAGCATGACGAACAGCGAACCATCCAAACACTTTCTGGAATGTTTAGACGAATGCATCCTGGTTGTTGGGAATCGTGAAAAAGAAGAACTTCTATATAGTCAATTCCCCAATCTGGCAACTGTTTCACGCAGAGTGATGGAAAAAGTGTTTGCAGAACAACAAGAACAAACGGGGTCATACTTTACCGATACCCCGGAAGAACGATATTTGAATCTGCAGAAAAATCGACCTGCGCTTTTACAGAGAGTTCCGCAATACATTATTGCAAGTTATATTGGAGTTAAACCGGAATCGTTAAGTAGAATCAGGAAAAGACTGGCAAACTCTTAGCGCACAACTCTATTCCAAAACACGAATTGCGACATTCCCGCGTTTGTGTCCCAAGTCAACATAACGGTGGGCCTCTGCAATTTCTTCCAGTGGAAAAATACAATCTACAACAGGTTTGAACTGGCCGCTATCTACTAAATCTTTCAGAACAATCATTTCTGCAGCTGATTCTTTGATAACACCCGTGAGTATATTACATCCGGTCATTCTCGCAAAACCAGCCCGTAACATTTGTGGAAATCCTGCAGCACCTAAAATGAGTACTCCGTTCTTTTTTAACGCTAGAATACTTTTAGAAAAAGACAATTTATTGACTGCTTCATAAATCACATCATATCGTTCAGTCAAAGTGAAAAAATCTTCTTTGGTATAGTCGATTACATGATCTGCACCCAGTTCTTTCATCAAATCACCATTCAACCCGCTGCATACTGCCGTTACAACTGCACCTTTTGACTTAGCCAATTGCATAGCAGCAGATCCAACTGCCCCTGAAGCACCGTAGATCAAAACTTTTTGTCCGGACTGAATATTCGATTTCTGAATAAAATGAAGTGCTGTAGTTCCTCCAAACGGAATTGTTGCCGCTTCTGAATGAGAGATGGATTCTGGTTTCAGGGATAAAGTAGCACTTTCCTGAAGACACAAATACTCGGCATAAGTGCCAAATCGCATTCCTGTTGAACCAAAAACAGAATCACCTATCTGATAGTTCCTAACATTCTCACCGATTTTCACAACTTCACCTGAAAAACTGGTTCCAAGGATAGAATGACGGGGCTTCTTAAACCCAAAGATCAAACGAATAGCCCATGGATCCGCCTTTCGCATTCGAACATCGCCTGAATTAACCGATGTTGAGTGAACCCGAATCAATAACTCGTCTTTGGCAGGTTCCGGTATTTCTAACGTAACAATCTGAAGAACTTCCGGAGCGCCATATTCAGAACAATCAACTGCTCTCATTGTTTGCTTTTTCATGAAACAAAAATAGGGACCATCAAAAGCAATCACATTGACTTAAGTTAAGAAATGCAGGCTTAACTATGCTTTATCCAAACTCACCTCCAGATTCATTTCCTTAATTGCATCAATTAATTGTGCTGTAGGCTCAATTTTCAACTTGCGTGAAGGCATTTTTAATTCCATTTCACTCAAACGGTCTACGATAGTAAACTGAACGGAACAATTACCTTCCGATTCATTAAATAATGTTTCCAACTTCGTCATAACCAACTGATCCAGTTCTTTCAAACCAATGGTAATGTTCAGGTTGACTTTATTATTCTTCAGCAAATCTGATAAGGGTTCAATTCCAACAATGTTGAATTCCAGTTTGCGTTCTTTGGTAATTTTATCCGGATAACGGCTTTCTTCTACTTTTCCGCGAATAGCCACGAAAAGATCTTTCACCATCATGTGACGGAAACGGAGATAAGAATCCTGGAAAACGTATAAACGGTGATTGTGCGTGTAATCTTCCAGCGTCAGGATTCCGAACGGATCGCCTTTCTTGGTATGAGCATGATCTGCCTGGGCAATAATTGCCGGAAGGATCAGTTCTTTTCCACGGTGACGGCTTAAATCCTGGAGGTTCTCCAAACTTCCGTTACAAAATGCATCAATAGGCGCTTTAAAATCATCCAGCGGATGACCCGAAATAAAAATCCCAACTACTTCCTGCTCAAACTTTAAACGCTCAAACAGTGACCATTCGGGCGAGCTCGGAATCTGTGGTTCGGGCATTTTGATATCGGTTCCCTCTCCAAACATTGAGAACTGAGATGAATTTTCGTTTTCCTGGGCCGCCGCACCAAATTTCAGCGCGCTTTCAATCAATGTTTTTCCAGAATTATCAGCCGCAAAATACTGAGCCCGGTGTGCTTTAAACGAATCGAAACAACCGGCGTAAGCCATACTTTCCATAGCTTTCTTGTTCACCAAACGCAAATTCAAACGTTTGGTCATTTCAAAAAGACTTGCGAAAGGACCATTTTCAGTTCTTTCCGATAAAATATTAGCTACAGGACCACTTCCCAATCCTTTAATTCCACCTAACCCAAAACGAATTGCGCCGGCGGCATTCACTGTAAATTCATAAACCGATTCATTCACATCAGGCCCCATTACTTCAATTCCCATTCGTTTACATTCTTCCATGAAGAAACGAACCTGGGTAATATCATTCAGGTTATTGGAGAGTACCGCTGCCATAAATTCAGCAGGATAATTCGCCTTTAAATATGCAGTCTGATAAGCAATCCATGCATAACAAGTGGAATGCGATTTATTGAAGGCGTAAGAAGCAAAAGCTTCCCAATCTTTCCAGATTTTCTCCAAAACTGTTGGATTGTGACCATTAGCTCCACCCTGCTCGATAAAACGCGGTTTCATTTTATCAAGAACATCGCGCTGTTTCTTACCCATCGCTTTACGCAAAACGTCGGCATCACCTTTTGTAAACCCAGCCAGTTTCTGCGATAGAAGCATTACCTGTTCCTGGTAAACTGTAATTCCATAAGTTTCACCCAGGTACTCTTCACAAGCATCTAAATCATAGACAATTTCCTGCTCACCATTCTTACGTTTTACGAAATCAGGAATATATTCCAAAGGTCCTGGTCGGTACAATGCGTTCATGGCAATCAAATCACCAAAAACAGAAGGTTTCAGTTCACGCATGTACTTTTGCATTCCAGGACTCTCGTACTGGAACACTCCTACCGTTTCACCACGCTGGAAAAGTTCGTATGTAGGAAGATCATCGATCGGGAAAGTATCCGGATCCAAATCAATATTGTGACGCTTTTTGACATTCTTGACAGCATCTTTGATCAAAGTCAAAGTCTTCAGACCAAGAAAGTCCATTTTCAGCAAACCGGCTTCTTCTGCAACCGAGTTATCGAACTGGGTACACCACATCCCGGTATCTTTGGCTAAAGAAACAGGAACGAAGTTGGTGATATCGTCCGGAGTGATAATTACCCCACAAGCGTGAATTCCGGTATTTCGAAGAGTTCCTTCAACACGAACAGCTTGCTGAAGCACCAAGGCTCTTAAATCTGTTCCGTTGTAAATACGGCGCAGCTCCATTGCATTTGCCAAATCAGGTTGGCTGCTGGCAAATTTCTCTGAAACATCCATATCAGAAGCGGAGAAAATCCATTTCAAAGAAACTCCGTCAGGAAGTAATTTCCCTAATAAACCTGTATCAACTAACGGTAAATCCAGTACTCGACCAGCATCCCGGATAGAGGATTTGGCCGCCATGGTTCCGTAAGTGATAATCTGGGCTACCTGGTTTGCACCATATTTCTCAATTACCCAATCGATTACACGGCCACGGCCCTCATCATCGAAATCGATATCAATATCGGGCATGGAAACACGATCCGGGTTCAGGAAACGCTCAAATAGCAAATCGTAAGCAATCGGATCGACATTGGTAATTCCGGTACAATAAGCTACTGCTGATCCGGCAGCAGAACCACGACCCGGACCAACTGAAACGCCCATATCCCGTGCTGCCTGACAGAAATCCTGTACAATCAAAAAGTAACCCGGAT
>CBFGMW010000309.1:0-4239 GCA_965649925.1 uncultured Fluviicola sp. | reverse complement strand
ATCAATCTTGGAATATTTGCCTGCGCTTTTTTATCCCAAACAGATGCCGTGTGACATCCGGACTGGTACGCACCATCAACAATCGGAGAGATGACCGTAGCAGCCATTGATTCCAATTCCTGAGCGGTCATTAAACCAGTTGTATCTTGTGAACCAACAATATTTACTTCTACGCGAACATCTGAACCGGCGTGCAAAGTTTTTCCGGAAGTTATTCCAACAGCATTTCTGTTGAATATTTTTTCAACGGCAGTCAAACCTTGTCCTTCAACAGAAACTTCCTTCGATGGAGCAAACACAAGCGGCGTATCAATACCCAAAGTCTTAGCTGCAAACGTTTGAATTTTCTTACCAAAAACAATCGCGTAAGATCCGCCAGCCTTGATGAATTCCATTTTCTGAGGAGTAAATGCCTTAGAAATGTCAATCAGTTCCTGGTCGCCATTGTATAATTTTTTTGTTTTTGTATTGATGGTAAGAACCGTTCCGGTAGCAACTGAATACGCTTGTTCCAGAATTGGCTCGCCATTTTCGTTACGAACAGGATCACCATTTGCATCCAGTTTCTTTACCCAGTTTTGAAGGTCAAGACCTATACCGCCGGTTACATCAACAGTTGTAAGGAAAATCGGAGAAATACCGTTTGTTCCTGCAACAATTGGGGCAATGTTCACAAATGGAACATAAGGACTAGCCTGCTTACCAGTCCAAAGCGCAACATTGTTAACACCCGACATACGAGATGAACCAACCCCCATTGTACCTTTTTCGGCAATCAGCATTACACTTTTGTCGGGATGCTGTGTTTGAATCATCTTAATTTCATCCTGAGCTTCTGGAGTAATCATACATTTTCCATGAAGTTCACGGTCAGAACGCGAGTGCGCCTGATTACCCGGAGAAAGCAAATCTGTTGAAATATCTCCTTCACCGGCAATAAACGTAACTACTTTGATTTCCTCCGGAACTTCCGGAAGTTTCGTAAAAAACTCAGCCTGAGCATAACTATCAAGAACTTCTTTAGCAATTTCGTTCCCGTTTTCAAAGGCCTCTTTTAATCGGTGCATATCTGCATCGTAAAGATAGACCTGAGTTTTCAAAACATTTGCAGCTTCTTTTGCAATTGTCTGATCCATACCCAGAGTCAAATCAAGCAGCACTTTTATTGACGGCCCGCCTTTCATGTGCGACAATAATTCCAGGGCAAAAGCCGGAGTAATCTCGTTAAGAACAGTTTTACCATGAATAATTTCCTTCAGGAACTCAGCTTTTACAACAGCAGCCGGAGTTGTTCCGGGCAAGGTATTGTAAATAAAAAATCGAAGAGAGTCTTCGCGATATTCATTATTCACGTCTTTGATCTGCGCAATGATCTCGCTCAATAATTCAGCACCATCGATTGGCTTCGGGTGAAGGCCCTGTGCTTTACGTTCTTCAATTTCTCTAATGTACTCTTGATAGGTATTCATAAAAAAGTCTTGTTTTTCTTTATTTAACGGGTGAAATCCGCAATTCTAAAAGTCGTGCGAATTTACGAAATACTTGAAAATAAAACGAACACCTTATACTGAGAGAATTCCTGAACGCTCTTATTTAGACTGATTTTGGATAATATTCAGGCAGAGAGAGAAAGAGTAAATTGACTTAAACGTCCTAGTCCTTCACCACAAACCAATAATAGGTTCTGGAATCGGTAGTTTCAATTGGTCCCGGCTCGATGAGTTTCATTGATTTATTCTTGCGCTTATTGGTGTATGAAACGATTTCAAGTGCGTATATTTTATCTCTAAGTCCAATTTGTGCCGTGAAAACGGTATCAAAAACCAACTTTTGAGATGGCTCCAACACTATTGTTTTTGATTTACCAATCACCGAGTTATTTTGCAGAGCATTTACTTTAATGATCACTTTTGAACTCGTTGCATTCTGAATTTCGAAAAAGTTCTTGAAGAGAACCGCGCATTCAACCACCTCTTGTTTTGGAGTTTCTGTCACCACTTCTTTCACTGGATTTTCTTTCGGTTCCGGCTCCATTAGAATGGTTTGCAGCTCATACGGATATCTGGTTTCGTAAAACTCAGTTTGATTTCCGTTTTCATCAAACTTCGTGGTAGAATTGTAGAATTGTATTCCACCATCGGGAGCATCGCTGAAATAGATTTTCGAAACCTGTCCGTTCGGATAATAATCTATGCTGACAGAAGCATGACCTCCAAAATTACGAAGTGAATGATTAAACAATTCTTCACTCTTATTATTATACGCCACAATGCTACCACTATGCCTGTCTTTGTCCCAGGTTTCAGAAGTAGAAATTATTCCGTTCTTGTGCAAACATATTTTTTTCGTTCCGCCATCGGGAGCCGGTTTTGTTTTGCAAGAAAGTTGTGCCTGAACCGTATATGTACACAACGACAAAATAAGAAAGAGTAAAAATTGCTTCATAAACGTTCTTTTGACAATTATTATACCAATCAAAATAAGAGAAAGCATTCATCACACATTTTTTTTGACCTGCTATTACAGATTAATAAAAACAGATGAGTTGAATAGCGGCTCATTCTTTAATCGGGTGAGGAATCTTCCTGCCACACAATTTATGGGGCAAGAACGTTGAAAACTTTAGAGTTAGATACTTTCAAATAAATAATTTACTATCTTTGCACCCCTGTTTGGAGTTTTCAGACAGGAATTTAGTATTAATAACAAATAAGTTTAATTATGAATTCTTACGAAACTGTTTTCATTCTTACTCCCGTTTTGTCTGAAGACCAGGCAAAGGAAGCAGTAAAAAAGTACGAGAGTGATTTAGCTGCCATGGGCGGTAAATTGACGCACTCAGAAAGTTGGGGATTGAAGAAATTAGCTTATCCAATTCAAAAGAAATCTACTGGTTTCTACTTCTTATTTCAATTTGATGGAGAAGGTTCAGTAGTTGCTGACTTGGAATTAGCTATGAAGCGTGATGAGCGTATTCTTCGTTTCCTTACAATTAAAATGGACACTAACCATATTGCATACGCAGAGAAGCGTCGCAAGAAAAATGGTGCAGCTGTTCCTGTTGAAGCTTAATTTTCACATTTAAAATCGTACAAACATGTCACAAAACGATATTCGCTATTTGACTCCGATTAACATCGAGATCAAGAAAGACAAATATTGCCGTTTCAAGAAAAGCGGTATTAAGTTCATCGACTTCAAAGACGCTACGTTTTTGTTCCGTTTGGTGAACGAACAAGGTAAAATATTACCTCGTAGAATTACTGGAACTTCTGCGAAATACCAGAAGAGAGTTAATAAAGCTATTAAACGTGCTCGTCACTTGGCTATCTTGCCATATGTTGGGGATATGTTGAAATAGTAGTGTTTAATTTCAAACGAAAGAAATCATGGAAGTAATTCTTAAGAAAAATATCGACAAATTAGGTTACAAGGACGAAATGGTTACAGTTAAACCAGGATACGGACGTAACTTTTTAATTCCTCAGGGATATGCTACTTTGGCTACTCCTTCTGCTAAAAAAGCACACGAGGAAACGTTAAAACAACGTTCTCACAAAGAGTCTAAAATTGTTGCAGAAGCAGAAGCTATCGCAGCTAGATTAGTAGATGTAAAAGTTACTATTTCAACGAAAGTTGGAGAGAACGGAAAAATCTTCGGATCAGTGAACACTGTTCAATTGTCTGAGGCATTAAAAGCAGCTGGATTTGACATCGACCGTAAGTCGTTGAAAATTAAAGATGAGCCAATCAAAGAAGTTGGAACATACGAAGCTGAGGCAAACCTTCACAAAGGTGTTAAGCCAACAATCAAATTTGATGTTGTAGGAGAATAATTTTTCCCAAACTAAAATATGGAATCCCGATTCAGTAATGAGTCGGGATTTTTTTTGCCTTAGCCAATACACCTAAACCAGAATGGCATTATTGTTGTCTACGCACAAAAAACTAAAGTCATGAAATATCTTGTACTACTTATTCCAATTTTACTTTTTTCCTGTAAAAAGGATTCGGAAGCTGTTAACCAGGATGAGATCTATCAGTCCTATGAAATCAGCTATAATGAAGGAACGAACCAGACAACCTTTACAGCTAACTTTTACTTAAAAGCTGATGGTGGTAAACGATTGAAATTAACGGGCGATAGTTTTGTTACCGTGAATGGTTCAACTATGATTCGAAGCGGAAGCACATATTCCCGAACATTCGATGGTTATTTAGAATCCGGGAGTTTCGTTT
>CBFGMW010000308.1:0-4239 GCA_965649925.1 uncultured Fluviicola sp. | reverse complement strand
AAATACTAAGCACATGATAAGTTTCTGAGAAGGAGTAAATCTTATCGTCTGCCGACTGCAGGGCCGATTACGGTTGCGAATCCACCCGCTTTGTTTCTGTCTTTATCAATAAATCTGCAGGAAGGGATAAAGTTAACTAACCTGAAAGCAACGAGCAGCCATATTTAATCGTTATCTGAACAACTTAATTTGAATAGCAAATTGGTTTATTGTAAATTCCATATTCATTAAATTATTCGCGTATGAAAAAGACAGCTACTTTTATTCTCACTGCATTATCTACACTAACACTTTCCTCAGTCTGGGCGCAACCTGCAAACGACAATGTATGTGCGGCACAACCTCTTACCATTGGTTCAACCATAACGGGAAATGGTGTTATGGCAACCGTCGAACCTTTTGAAGTCAGCCCACCGAATTCAGGATTCGACTGTTACACTGACTGGTGCGACGGAACTTTAGACAACTCTGTCTGGTATTCTTTCGTGGCACCGGCTTCCGGAATTATTACGCTTACAACCTGTAATGCAAACAACAATGCCGATACACAGCTTGCTTTATACGAATCTTCAGATTGCAGTGATTACACGTTATTCACCCTGGTTGCAGCAAATGATGATATGCCGAACGGATGCAGCAGCGGAATGTCGAGCTATGCATCGGAAATTTCAGTTTGTGATTTAACTCCCGGAAACACCTATTATGTTCAGGTCGACGGATACATGGGTGAGGATTACGATTTCGAGTTATCAATTTCTACAGCAACAACTTGTCCGAATATTGCTTACGTGCAATTTGTGCATTCAAGTGCCGATCAATCGATAGAAACATTTGATATCCGGGTTGACGGAGTTTTGGTGGCCGATGATCTTTCATACCAGGAAGCAACAGATTTCATTCTCTTTGAAAACATCGCAAATCCGTACATTACCATTAATCCTTCCAACAGTACAGACGATTTGAATCCTTATACAGGAACCAACGTTACTTTGGACCAAAACGGGAGATACGTTGTTCCGATCATTGGAATATTCGATGAACCAAACTACAACATGGATGTCAATTTCCCGTACCTTGGATTTGTGGGAGCAGATGTTCTGGATGCGCCGGTAAACGCGGATAATATACAGATCGCTTTCTTCAACAATGTGACTGACATAAGTGCATTCCGGTATTTTTACGACGGAATTGATGCTTACGGACCGGTTTATTACAGCCAACCGCTGGTAGATGAATATTCACTTTCAAATCTTCCGTTTGATCTATACGCAGCAACAAACCCTACACATTACGCAACTTTCGATATCCCGTTTGAGAATTATGTTGGAGAAAGTATTTCAGTGATTACTTCCGGATTTGTAAGTCCTTCTCAAAATTCGAACGGGCCCGGGCTAAGCATGTGTGTTGTTCATACAGATGGAACTGTAGATTGTTTTGAAGACGTATTAAGTGTTTCGGAACTGGCATTTGAATTGGGAGTAGATCTTTATCCGAATCCGGCAAATGAAATGGTGACTATCAAATACAATCTTCCGAAGGACTATTCAAATGTAAGTGTAGAGATCTTAAGTATTACAGGACAAAACCTGAGCACAGAGTTATTGAAAAATTCAGGTGAAACGCAGCAGAAACATCAGCTGTCTATTTCAGATCTTCCTTCAGGAACTTATTGGGTGAGATTAACATCGGAAAATTCTGAATCTGTGCCGGAGAAACTGGTTGTAGTGCATTAAATTCTACACTAAAGAATATTGAAATATATTCACCGGTGATTTTATTTCATGAACAAAAAAGAAAACCCCGCAGTATAAGTACTACGGGGTTTTTCAATTATAAAAGTTTTGATTTGTTCTTCTTACTTCAACCAATGCAGGTTTCTCGAATACATGAAAATAAACAGTAAACTGAAAATTGCCCCCAGAATGGTGTTTAGCATCGGAATACTTTCAGCAGAAGCGAAAAGATAAGGCGTAATCATTGCCAATAAACAATATCCGATATACAAATGAAAACCTAGTTTTTTTCCTCGAAGCATAAAAATCGCACCGAATATTCCGAGTATTACAGCAAGCAGAATCATAGCTGCATAACCATAGACGTTTTGATTTAACTGAACATTCATATCGGCTGTCTGCTCATAATACTTGGCAAACGCATCTACTCCCATTTCACGCATTTGATCGGCAGCTTTCAACAGAATGTCAGTCTCAGCCTGCATCGCAGTTTCGCTTCGCACACCACGAACAAGCATGATTAACGGGGCAAAAAAGCCTATTCCGGTTGCAACGAGTGTCAAAATACAAAGCACGGTTAAAAAAACCGGTCTTTTCTTTGGTTCACCACCATTCGTGTATTCGCTTTCTAAGACTTCCATGTGTAATTATTTTTGACAAATAAAGTGCTTTTTTGGATAAAAGGGTGCAAATATTGATCGTTTTCCACAAATGCAACTGCTTTTCTATATTCAGACACAATCTGCTCACCCAATTTCGAAGTTTTTAGCGGTCGTCTGAATTCAAGTGCCTGTGCCGCGTGTAACAATTCTATTCCCTGAACTGAAAAGCAATTATCAATTACACGGTAAAGTTTTGTTGCTGCATTTGCGCCCATGGAAACGTGATCTTCCTGTCCGTTACTTGAATCAATAGTATCAACACTTGCCGGAGTACACAGTTGTTTATTCTGGGAAACAATAGATGCACAAGTGTATTGCGTGATCATGAATCCTGAATTCAAACCCGGGTTTGCTACTAAAAATGCAGGTAATCCTCTTGTTCCTGAAATGGATTTGTATATTCTTCTTTCTGAAATACTTCCCAATTCTGCCAGGGCAATTGCCAAAAAGTCCATTGCTAAAGCTAAGGGCTGACCATGAAAATTTCCGGCAGACACAACCATATCTTCATCCGGGAAAACAGTCGGATTATCTGTAACCGCATTCACTTCCCGTTCAACGATTAAAGCGCAATGCTCGATGGTATCAAACGAAGCGCCGTGAACCTGCGGAATACAACGAAACGAATACGGATCCTGAACGTGTATTTTATCCTGTTTGATCAATTCACTTGTTGACTGGATCTCACGGAATACTTCAGCTGTTTTAATTTGTCCGACCTGGTTACGAATCTCGTTTACCTGAACACCAAATGGCTCCGGACGACCGTCAAAGGCATCTAAGGTAATCGTAGCAATTTCGTTGAATTGTTTCCACAACTGGCGGCCTTTCGAAATAGCATAACTTGCATAAGACGACATGAACTGTGTTCCGTTTAATAAAGCCAAACCTTCTTTTGAGCGCAAAACAATGGTTTCCAATCCGAATTGTGCATTCATTTCTTTGCTGGTGATTTCGTTTCCATTGATACGCACGGTTCCTTCGCCCAAAAGCGGTAAACACAAATGTGCCAACGGAGCCAAATCACCTGAAGCTCCAAGACTTCCCTGCTGGAAAACAACAGGAAAAATATTGTTATTGTAGAAGAAAATCAATCGCTCTACTGTTTCTACCTGAACGCCCGAAGCTCCGTGAGAAAGTCCTAAAACTTTCAATAACAACATGCGTTTCACGATCTCGTCAGGAACACGTTCTCCGGTTCCACAGGCATGCGACAACACCAGGTTACTTTGCAATAAGGACAAATCTTCTTTCGAAATAGCAGTATCACACAAACTTCCAAACCCGGTGTTTACGCCATAAATCAGTTTAGTGCTTTCTTCTACTTTCTGGTCCAGGAATGCGCGACACTTTGCAATTGCAGCGCGGGCTTCATCTCCTAATTTCAATTTCTTATCGCTTTTCAGCAACTCGTCTAAAGTCACTAAATCAACCCACTCATTATTTATTTCAAACATCATCATTCTATTTTTGGAAAAAATTCAATAGCTCACTTTCAGATAAAGCTTGCTGTTCACCTGAAAGCATATTCTTGACTTGCAGTTTTCCTTCTTTTCGCTCGTTTTCACCAATAATGACTACAAATTTTACTTTGCGGCTATCGGCATACTTAAACTGTTTCTGCATTTTAGCATCCGTTGGATAAACTTCACAATCGACACCGTTAGAACGCAGTTCTTTGCACAGTTTCATGCAATATCCTGTTTCTTCGCCGCCAAAATTGGCAAACAAAACAGTAAGCGAAGCATCTGCATCTTCGGGGTATAAATTCAATTCGTTCAGAACATCATAAATGCGATCGGCACCAAATGAAATTCCAACTCCTGACATTCCGGAAAGACCGA
>CBFGMW010000307.1:0-4240 GCA_965649925.1 uncultured Fluviicola sp. | reverse complement strand
GATATGAGCACAGGTGTAATCACCGATTCCGGGCTGGCATTTTATACCGGAACATGCGGATCTCTTACTTTGCTCTCATGTGATGATGACTCTTCTCCGAACGGCAACATGTCTTATTTGGCAGCTACCGGGCTAACTCCCGGAAGCACGTTATTTGTACGCGTTTGGGAATATGGGGGTGACAATAACGGAACTTTCGGAATCTGTGCAACCTCGCCGGTTCCACCGGCACCAATGACCAACGACGATCCTTGTACAGCTATTTCACTTTCTGTAAACGCAACCTGCTCTTATACAGCTGCTACTACTGTAGGATCAACGAATACAGCAGGTGTTCCTGCACCGGGTTGTGCCAGTTATTCAGGCCCTGATGTTTGGTTCAGTTTTGTTGTCCCGGCTTCAGGCTCAGTTCAAATTGACAGTTCCCCCGGAACTACTACAGACGGCGGAATGGCAATTTACTCAGGAGCCTGCGGTTCGTTAACGCTTATTTCATGTGACGATGATTCTTCACCGAATGGTGCGATGCCGCTGATTAATGCTACCGGATTAACTCCGGGCTCTACCATTTATATCCGCGTGTGGGATTATGGCGGAGGAACAGGTACTTTTTCAGTATGTGTTGCAGCTGCTCAGCCATGCGGTGTTTCCGGCCCTACTGCAGGAACTAATGACTACTGTCCGACTCCGGCAATCTTAACTCAGGGAGCGGGAACATTTTCAGCAACAACGGATGTTACATTTTCTTCGGATCAGCCGGGCAATGTGAGCTCTGTATTCTGTGGATCTATCGAGAACAATTCCTGGTACCAGTTTACTGCTAACGCAACAACTGAGTCTTTCCCAATTACGTATGTAGGCGGATGTGTGAGCAGTTACGGAATTCAGGCACACGTTTACAGTGTTACTTATGTCGGTGGCTGCTGCTCAGCTTTTACTTCCGTGTCTAATTGCTACAACCCCGGAACCACCGCTTTGGGAACAGTTACAGCCACAGGATTAACCATTGGCAATCAATATCTTTTAATGATTGACGGAAATGCCGGTGACGGGTGTGAATTCACTATTTCCGGCTGGACAGGTACAGGAATATTACCTGTAGAGCTCTCCCAGTTTTCAGGTGTTTCAACCGAGTACGGGAATGAACTGTCCTGGACTACAGAAAGCGAAAAAGACAATGATTATTTTGAGATCATGCATTCTCGTGACGCTTACCATTTCGAAAAAATCGGAACAATGCAGGGAGCAGGAACAACCACTTCACAGCAGCAATACCATTTCATTCACCAGGGAGTTGATGAGGGCACCAACTACTATCAACTAAAACAGGTGAATACGGATGGTGAAAAAACCGATTCCAAGATTATTTCAATCAATTCGAAAGTATCGAACGGTTTATTCAGTTTATACCCAAATCCAACAAAAAACGAATTGGTATTGCAGTTTCAAAGCACACAGAAAGAGACTATAATCCTTACGATTCTTGATCCGAAAGGCGCTATCGTTCAATCAGAAAAAATAACTGTCAATGAAGGCTTTACGGATTTATACAAAGACCTTTCGCACTTAGCTTCAGGAGTGTATACTTTGTTAGTAACCACGCCGAAGTCTACGCAAAAAGAACGCATTATTAAAATTGATTAATCATGAAAAAAATACTTTTCCTCATATCACTTGCGGTAAGCACAATAAATTCTTACGCACAAACAACTGTTTTCGAACGAAATCAAGAGAAGGCACGGTTTAACGAAAACAATCATATTTCGAGCATGACGGTGAGTGTATTCGAAACAAATACCGTAACGAGCCCTGGTCAATACACAGAATTGGTTGGCATTATGGTCAATAAAGACGGCTATGTCTCATGCACTTTAAATGAACAACACCAGCTGGTAGTAACTCATGAAAGCTGGCTGCAGATAGCTGACATTAGTGATGTACTTAAAACTGCCGCTATAGAAGCGAAATACAAATCTCCGCCTCCAATTGAATCGGATACAAACACTAAATAGGGTATTTTTAAACAAAAATCATATCTCCGGAAGCAGTTCAATATACGAACTGCTTCTTTTTTTTGCCCTTGTCCTCGATAATAAATTCTCGTCCCTCTCCGCCGCGGCGGAACTCGGACTGACGGGCTGATTTCAGACAACTAGTCAATTTGAACATTCATTCATCAGGATTAGAATACATCAAAGCAGCTTCCGTGTTTACGATATCCATCACTCCGAGTGGTTTTCGCAACATTGTGGAGAAAAGCTGCATCGAGGAGTGTACGGAATATCGCAACTCGCTAAATTCATGTAGCATTCTTCCGTTTTCCAAACCTGAGTTTCAGTTACACCTTTGCTGCATCAAATTAAATCATGCAGCTATGAAAGCAAAAATACTTTTAGGTCTTGTAGTCGGATTCACATCTGTAACAGCGACCGCACAAAATACCACAGCAACAACAAATGCCAACGCACCTTCTATGGTAATCGGCGGAATTGAAGTAAACAACATTGCCGGAGAAAAACTCGAATCGGTGCTTCGTTTGGTGATTTATGAAAACCTGGTAACTTCTAAAAAATATGTAGTAAACGATCGTTACGATGTTGCAGAAAAACTGGGCGCCGATAAAGTTTCCAAATGTTTGGGGAAAGACTGCCTGATCAAGGTGGGTAAAGAACTGAATTCAGATTTCGCCATGAGTGCAAGTTATGACGGTTTAGGTGACCGAATTCTGATTTCAATGAAAATAGTAAATGTGAATTCAGGTGAAATTGTACAAAACGAAATTGAGCAATTCGAAAATCAGCCGCGAGAATTGAACCGCATGACTGATATTATGCTCGACAAACTCACCGGGAACAATGTTGAAACGGTTGCATCAAGAGCGTTGGTTTTCAAAGATGGCCCGGCTTCAAGTACAGGATTAGGTAAAATGAACAACAATGGTCCAAGAATTGGTCTTGCATTCGCCACAGGAGCTAACGGGGATTATTTCTACCGTGGAGAAAATGATGGCGGAATAGGAACACATCCCCTGCTTTTCAACTTCGGGTACCAATTGGAAAAACAATATGCAGGAACTGAAAACTTCAGCGGATTATTTGAATTTATCGGAAATATCTCCGGTTTGGAGCAAGGTTCACCCATTCCGTCTTTAGCAATTCTGCACGGAGTTCGTTTCGGAAAAGGAGCCTGGGAATTTGCACTAGGACCAAGTATTACAGCGAAAAAACTATACACTGGAACCAGTGATTACGATGGCACATTCAGATCATACAGTGATTTGGCGAATGCAGGAGTAATGAATGCAGAAACATTCAACTACACTACTCGCCCTGACACCCGCGGAGCAACATATCTTGGTTCAAACTTCGTGATCGGTTTAGGGAAAACATTTCGTCCGGGATCATTAAACGTTCCTCTAAACTTGTACGCTTCCATCAACAAATACGGAACAACTTACGGATTGAGTATGGGAATCAACATTACAAGATCAAGAAAATACACCACCACACACTAGATCGATTAAATTCAAATTTCCAATTCTTAAACAGAATGAGGATCTAGTCTCCCCCTTTGGAGGGGGATTAAGGGGGAGGACGTTACAGTTTTCCCTCTTTCTTTGTGTGACAAACACAGCCTTTCCCCGGAACAGGATCATCTCCCTGTCCGCCCCAAGGATTACAAGAAAGGATGCGTTTTGTTCCAAGATAAAGCCCAACAAACGGGCCGTGAACACGCAAAGCCTCAATGGCGTATGAAGAACATGTTGGAGAATAACGGCATGCATTGGGAAGAATGGGCGAAATAATCCATTGATAAATCTTTACCGGAATGATCAAGAGGAAAACAAAAAAATCGCGAACCAACTTCATTCTGCAAAAATACACTAACCCTTTTGGAAAGAAGCTTATTTTTGCAAAATGCGAAACAAAAAAATCCTCATTCCCATTGCTTTACTTTCTATACTAATTGCAGCTTTATCTTGCTCCGGTGAACAGTCGGTTCAGGCAGAAAACACCAAAACGGAAGTAAAGAAAGATTCGCTTGCAGTTGAATTTCCTGAATTAAAGGATAGTATCAGAGAATCTTTGAGAGACACGCTTTATACCTTATTTAAGGAATTAGTTCCGTCTCGCGAGTTTAACGGAATGGTACTCGTTGCCAAGAACGGAAAGATTATTTACGAACGTTACCTTGGAACTGCCAATGAAAAAAGCGGACTGGAAATCAGCAAAGAAACACC
>CBFGMW010000306.1:0-4248 GCA_965649925.1 uncultured Fluviicola sp. | reverse complement strand
CCATATTGTAATTCTTAACCCAGCTTTCAATTTCTGTTGAGTCGAAATAGTAAACCCAGCGCCCGTGCTCAGCGCCTTGTACATGTGAACGAATCACCTTTATACAGCCATCAATATATGTTGTTGTGTCTATTCCTTCTGTTTTCCCATTCACGAATCGTACTGTGCGCTCGTGCAAACCGTTCATGTGGCAGGTTTCACAAGTCCCGGAAAACGGCTGATGGTTTCCTGTAGTTATGACAATGCCGGAATTCGGATCCAACTCCAGTTTCTCGTTACAATCAACAACGCCGGCGAGTTTTCCGCACTCCCACTCTGCAAACCTGTTCTTTGCTCTTGCCTGTGCTTTTTTGTAGCAGCTGTCTTTTTTCTCTACTCCAAAATTTGGCTGAGAAAATCCGGTTACAGTTAGAAGAACTGAAAAAAGAATAAGAACTTGTTTCATGATATTGAGTTTTTTAGTGCTTTTCAATTATTGAGGAAGTTTTAAAGCGAGTGTTTCCAATGCCGTTTTCATTCTGGCGGGAATGGAGATGGAAGCTTTATTGATACTGTCGTAGCAAACTAAAACGGAAGTTCCAATTGTTCTGATTTCATCGAATACTTTTACCTCGTATGAAAGTGTAAAGCTTTTATCTCCTATATGTTTCAGGAAAACTTCAATGGTTACCGGTTCGTGAAGTAAAACCGGACGTAAATATTCCAATTCATTTTTACGCAGCAGGATACCGTTTTTTTTCCAGTCACAATCTACACCCAGCATATTTCTAAAATAGTGAATGCGTGCTTCTTCGAAATAGTTCAAATAAATGGCATTGTTTACATGCTGCATCATATCGCAGTCAGAGAATCGTACCTGTAGTTTGTATGGAGTATTCATTTTTATTCGTTTTTGTACATTTATCAGCTGAATTTTTTCTTTTGGTCCAGCATTGAAAATTCTGAATTATTGGAGATAAATTCCGGAACCAGCTGTTTCATACGTTCAACCAGTTCAAGATTTGTTGAACCACAGATAGAATCCACTAATTCATTGATCTTTGGAATGTTTTCTTCGTTGGTTGAACGGTCTTTTGCGATCAGAATTTTTGGATGATGTGTCGGTAAAGTTGATTCTTCCTCGCTCAGAAGTTCTTCATAAAGCTTTTCTCCCGGACGAAGCCCTGAGTATACTATCTCAATATCTTTTCCAAGCTCCAGACCTGAAAGACGGATCATGTTTTTAGCCAGATCAACAATTCTTACTGATTTCCCCATGTCGAAAACAAAAATTTCTCCTCCCGAGCCAATTACTCCGGCTTCCAGAACCAATTGACAGGCTTCGGGAATTGTCATGAAAAAACGGGTAATCCGCTCATCGGTTACAGTAATTGGTCCGCACTGGGCAATTTGTTTTTTAAACAGTGGAATCACCGAGCCATTCGACCCCAGAACATTTCCGAATCGCGTGGTAATGAATTGCGTACCGCCGTTTTTGTTTTCGTTTTGGGCAATCATTTCTGCAATGCGTTTACTTGCTCCCATCACGTTGGTCGGGTTCACAGCCTTATCCGTTGAGATCATTACAAATTTCCCGACTTTGAATTTCTGTGCAAGTTCTACCAGGTTTTTGGTTCCTTTTACGTTCGTATGAAGTGCTTCGCTCGGATTTTCTTCCATCAACGGAACGTGCTTGTATGCTGCGGCATGGAAAACCCATGAAGGACCAAATGTTTCCATGGTTTTCTTCACGCGGTCGTAATTGCGTATATCTCCGATAATAATCTCAAAGTCCTGGTCCGGGAATTCGTTGCGCAATTCAAGTTCCAGATCGTGCATTGGCGATTCAGCCTGGTCAAAGAGAATAATTTTCTCAGGAGAATAGTTGGAAAGCTGTCGCACCAGGCCAGATCCGATAGAACCTGCCGCTCCTGTCACCAATACAACTTGATTTAAAAGTGCTGCTTCCAGAGCTTTTTGGTTCAGAACGATTGGTTTTCGTCCCAAAAGGTCTTCAATGTTAAATGAAGCAAGTTGTTTGGCGCTGAATTCTCCGTTGATCCAGCTTTTCGGGCTAGGAACTTTTTTTAGCTCCACATTCAGTTCCAGGCAAACATCAACTACATGCTGCTGGTTTTCTGCCTCCGGGTTCTGAATAGCCAGAATTACCTGGTTTACTCCTTCATCCAGGATTGCTTTCTTCAGCTGGCTTGAATGAATGATGGTTGTTCCTTCAATTCTGGAACCTTTCAGATTTTTATCATCATCTACAAAACCAACCACCTCCATTGGCAGCAAGCGGTCTTTTTCAATTGTACGTTTTGCGATCAGACCGGAAACACCGGCTCCGTATATCAAAACACGAGTCTTAATTTCCTTTGTTTTCTGTGTTTCGAGGTACCATAATTTAATAGTGAAACGGGAAACGGTAACGAGGAATATGCAAAACAGGTATTCAATAACCAGTACGGAAATCGGGAAAAGGTAATAGCCGTCGAAGAAATGAAACCGAATCAGACCAATCACAGCAAATGAAATGGACGAAAGTGTAACAGCAAGAAATAAACGTCTGAAATCGGATGTAGAAGTATGTCGTACAATTCCCTTGTGAATTCCAAACAAATAGAAGATCAGAATTCTTACCAGGAAGAAAATCAGGATCGATTTTGATAATATTTCCCATTCTTCCTTCCAGAGCCCTGAATCGGCCTTGATATCAAAGCGAATCAAATAGGCAAGCAGCAGCGAAGTGGCTGAAATGCAAACGTCAAGAAGTAAAATGATCCATCTGGGAACGTTCTTTTTTGGAAACATACGTTTTTTGATTGCTAGTTCTAGCAGATTTACTGTTGATATACAAATATAACGGAATCTTTAGAGTCTACAAGGAAAGAGCTAAAGGTTTAGAGTTCGTTCCCTGGTTTAAAACTACTTACGAATCTTATTTTTCAAATCCCGCATCCAGTTCCACCAAAACGGAGCATGATTCCATTTCAGCTGAGAATAAGTGTTATCCACTCCACCCAAATTGTAGTTGAATCGTTGTACATTCGGCACATTTGAACCTCCAAAGTCGAATTGTTTATTAATATTCAGGCAGTCTTCAATTGCTTTATTCATCAGACTGTAGATAACTCCATCCTTTTTGGCTTCGGAAAACGCTGTTCCTTTTAAATACATGAATTGTGTTTCGTTTTCCAAAATCCAGATTCCTCCGGCGAACTTGTTCTCTGAATAAGCACAATACGATCTCAACCCGCTGGAAGAAAAAGCTTTTGCCAGGTTCCCCAGATTCTCCAGGTTTTTCAAAGTCATTCCCGCAATCCGGTCACTTAATTCGTCGGCAATCAGTTTTTTGATGGCTTCAATCTCTGTGTTTAACCTGATTTCGTAATGCTGCGATTTCTTGAGCATTCTTTTTGCTAAAGTATTGATTGAGCGATTTTTGTTGTTAATTACCTGATGTACAAGTTGAGATGAACCGGAAACAATAGAACGTACATTCAGTTCGGCAATTTGAAATTTCCGCTTTAAAAACTCAATAGCATCTTTATCAATGCTTCCCGCTCCGATCCATTCGGTGAACTGATGGTAAATCGGATTGATGAGAATACGCTGTCCTCCTTTAACTGTGAAAGGACAGATCATGCCGCCGGTTCTGTCATTGTTGTAACAAATCATCCAGTCAAGGTCTAAAGCATTCAGATAACGTGATTCAGAAAAAACAGTTCCCTTGTATTTCTTTACGAGAGAATCCCATTCTTTTTGCTCCGTTTCTGTTGGTTTTATCAAGATCATCCCCGACAACTGAATATATTTTCTGTATAATTACGAACGAAAATACACATTTGAAAGTTTCCGGTTGCCTGAAATTTTGGTGTATCTTGTTGTCGATTGAAGTTATATGAAGGAAATAGAGCGTAAGTTTTTAGTGAAAGAATCTGTGTTTGATGTGATTCGGTATTTGGAGCCAAGGTCGATCAGGCAAGGTTATATCATGGATTCGGAAGGAAAAACAGTCCGTGTCAGAACAAAAGGCGACAAAGCTTTTTTAACGATAAAAGGTAAAACCGCAGGAATTTCGCGTGATGAATTTGAATATGAGATCCCGGTTAATGACGCAATTCATTTACTCGACAACTTTTGCAGCAAAGTACTTACCAAAGACCGGTTCGAGATGATACACGGCGAAAAGAAATGGGAAATTGATGTTTTCAAAGGAAAACTTGCCGGACTCATTGTCGCCGAAATAGAATTGCAGTCGGAAGA
>CBFGMW010000305.1:0-4262 GCA_965649925.1 uncultured Fluviicola sp. | reverse complement strand
AATCTTCGGCTGCGGCCCACCCTGTTCCTACACAAGCAGGAAAACGATTCCCCCAGTTAAAGGTCAGTGTTCTGGCAAACTGATTAGTGGCTGCAATATTTACAGCTGAAAATGTAATAGTGCGTGCTACATCGGGGCCGTTTCCGGAACCGGAACCAAAACAATTCCCGCCGCCTGTATTTCCTCCTGCAACCAGTGATTTTGTTCCCGTAGTTTTATTCGGAGAAAGTGTAGCTTCTGATAATGCCTGGGCACTTGCCCCTGAGCCCGTATAAGCCCAGGTATCGGCAGGTTCGCCGCCCTGAAATGCGACAGTAATTTGTGCCTGACTGTGAGAGACGAAAAAAACAACTGCTAACACAGCAGGTATTCCTGTTAAATATCTCTTCGTAAGCGAGCGAAAATTCATACGGATCTTTCCTTTTACGGTGCAAAGGTAGGGCATTCCAAAAGAATGAAACGTTAACAAAGGCACAAGTAAATGTTAAGTTCGAAAGGTATATCGATTTAGTGAGATCGATTGTTGAAAAGAAGATTCTTTCAGCTGCAAAATGGCTCTCCGAACTTCTCCATAATCTAAAGAAACAGGGACAGGATAACTGCCACAGATGATTCATGATGAAATCAATAGACAGGAAGAAATAATATCGTTTTCACGAACAGTTTGTTGCTGCCTGTTTCTGGTTTAGAAACAGAAGATTACACTGCTTGTCCGTTTTTTTCTGTTTGCTAAAGCCGGTTAAGTGAGTATTCTCCTTCCGATTTTACCGGTAAAAAGGGAGAATTAACCTTATATTTAACGTTTAAATATTTTAAGTATCAAGCATGACAAAATCTCCGATCGACAAACTCTTAAAACCTGTTCACCGTTTTATACACCAGGAATTTACCGGAGGAATTGTGCTTTTTATCAGTGTGGTAATAGCCATAGTATGGGCCAACTCACCGTGGTCGGAATCGTACCATCATTTATGGGAAACCACCTTCTCAATAGAGTTAAACGGGAATAGTTTCAGTCATCCGCTGCACGTATGGATTAACGATGGCTTAATGGCATTATTCTTTTTCGTCATCGGTCTGGAACTCAAGCGCGAATTCATGGCCGGAGAACTCTCTACTGCAAAAAAAGCTTCATTGCCGATGATAGCAGCACTTGGCGGAATGATCGTTCCTGCTTTGATATATGTAGTAATAAACATCAATTCAGGCGCGGTAAAGGGGTGGGGAATACCAATGGCAACAGATATAGCCTTTGCCCTTGCATTATTGTCGTTGGCAGGTAAGCACATTCCTACTTCGGTGAAGGTGTTTCTTTCTGCCCTCGCGGTGGCCGATGACCTCGGAGCTGTTTTGGTGATTGCTTTCTTTTACACATCGCATATAGCTTTTCTTCCGCTTCTAATTGCCTTAGCGCTCCTGCTTTTTCTATCGCTTGGCAATATTTTAGGAGTACGGAGTGTATTTTTCTACCTTCTTTTAGGAATAGCAGTTTGGGTATGTTTTCTTTTCTCGGGGGTTCATGCTACCATTGCAGGAGTTTTAGTGGCATTTACTATTCCGGCACGGACTAAGATCGACGAGCTGGAGTTTGCCCGTAAAACGCGTGAACAATTAGAAGAGTTTGAAGAGCAAATCCCCCTGAACAGTACCTTAACGACGAGTGAACAGCACGATACTATCCAGCAAATGAAAAAACTTTGCCTGGATGCCGAAACACCGCTGCAAAAAATTGAAGACAAGCTGCATCCCTGGGTAGCATTTGTTATCATGCCTTTGTTCGCACTATCGAATGCCGGAATGATCATACACGGTGATTTTCTTTCTTCTCTCGGAAATTCGGTGAGTCTGGGAATTATCATTGGACTTCTCGCAGGGAAATTCATCGGTGTATTTTCCTTTACCTGGCTTGCAGTTCGATTCAAAATTTCGGATCTGCCCGAACAGGCTAACTGGATGCATATAGTTGGTGTAGCTGTTCTTGCAGGTGTCGGGTTTACCATGTCTCTTTTTGTAACAGGTCTCGCATTTGCTGATGCCGCTTTAATCGACCAAGCGAAATACGGGATATTGACAGCTTCTTTTGTGGCCGGCGTAACTGGTGTTTTTCTTCTTAAAATGACAAAAAAAGCACCAAAGATTTCCCGATAATGTTATCTTGCTAAGCAAAAGAAGAACTATGACTCAAAGTGATTTACTGGGAGAACTGAAGCGGTCCGTAGTTCGCCGGTTTAATCTGCGGCATGATCAGGCAGACGAAGCAGAAGTGATTGATTCCATTACCCGGAACTCTGATTTTAGAGGTGCAAACCTATGGACATTAATATTTGCCATCCTCATCGCTTCAATCGGTCTGAATATGAATTCAGCCGCCGTTATTATCGGGGCCATGCTGATCTCACCGCTTATGGGACCTATCATGGGAATTGGTCTTGGAATCGGGACAAATAATTTCGAGCTGGTAAAAAAAGGGCTTCGCAACCTGGTGATAGCAACAGTTATCAGTATCGGAACATCAGCAATTTACTTTTGGCTTACTCCCATTCACACGGCACAAAGTGAGCTACTGGCCAGAACAACACCATCGGTTTGGGATGTTTTCATCGCTTTTTTCGGTGGTTTGGCCGGAGTTGTTGCTGCCACAAGAAAAGAGAAAAGCAATGCTATTCCCGGTGTAGCTATTGCAACAGCTTTAATGCCTCCGCTGTGTACTGCAGGTTTTGGGCTTGCCACAGGACAACTTTACTACTTTCTTGGCGCACTCTATTTATATTGTATCAACAGCATTTTCATTAGTATCAGTACATTCATGATCATCAGGCTGATGAAATTCAAGAGAAAATCGTTTGAGGATTCAACTTACGGTAAAAAAGTGTCCAGGTATATCCTGATAACAACACTTATAACTGTACTTCCAAGTGTTTATCTTACATACGGCATTGTCAACAAGAGCCTTTTTGAAAACGCTTCCAAACAATTTGTACAAGAACAGTTTCATTTTAAAAATACGCAGGTTGTGTCCAGTACCTTTCGCTATGACAAGGAAACTCCGGAAATTGATTTATTACTCATTGGTTATGAACTTCCCGATCAGGTGATAGATTCTATTCGTAATAATATGAGAAAATACGATTTGCAGGATGCCAAACTATTAATCCGGCAGGGATTGAATGCTGAGCGCGAAATAGATTTTTCGCAGATCAAAGCAAGTATTGTGAAAGATATTTTTGCTAAAGACTCTATGCGCATCAATAATCAATCACAGCGCGTCAAAGAACAATTTCCGAACATCTACCCCGAGCTGAAAGCACTTTACCCTTCAATTATTTCTTACAGTGCGAACAAAGTTGTGCAGTTCAAATCGAATTCAACAGACACACTGACGGTTGTTGTTACTGATTTTCCGAAAGCGTTGAAAACAGCAGAACGATTGCAGCTGCAGCGATGGCTAAAAAACCGGTTTAAGGCCGACTCGCTGAAATTGATTACCGAATAGAAAGAATGTTTTGAAAACCGGAATATTAATCAGGCAAATTCCGGCAATAAAGTGTATCTTCATATTTCTAATTTAAGATAAAAATATGCTGAGACTTTTCATCCCCATTGGATTTCTGATCTTTTTTATAGGCTGGATTTTGTATCGCTGGCTTTTCAAAAGAGATTTGAAAAAGAATCAAAACGGAATAATTGTAGGGTTGCTTTTTATTGGAGTTTGGACGGTGATCTATTTTGCATTGCTTAAACTATAAGCAGAGCGCCGGGAGCCCCAAAACTTGTTACTTCCGGGAGGTAAGCCTATAGCTGTCGGTCTGTGCCTTCGGCAATTTCAAAAAACTTCGCGTTCTTCTTTGGAGTAGAACAGCAAAGACGTTAAATCAAAAACGCAAAGAAAAAAGATCGCAAAGAACAACCAGCCACGGATGGTTATTGGGATTGGAAATTATCATTTTCGTAACTTCTAAAGACTACTATTTGTGTCGCTTATTGTTGTCTGACATCGTCTGTTAACAAACTTAGCGTTCTCCTTTCTTGGCGGTTCTGTTACTTGAACAGCAGTCAGATGTTAATTTCAAAAAAATCGCGTTCTTCTTTGGAGTGGGACAGCAAAAACGTTAAATCAAAAAACGCAAAGAAAAAAGATCGCAAAGAACAACCAGCCACGGATGGTTATTGGGATTGGAAATTATCATTTTCGTAACTTCTAAAGACTACTATTTGTGTCGCTTATTGTTGTCTGACATCGTCTGTTAACAAACTTAGCGTTC
>CBFGMW010000304.1:0-4266 GCA_965649925.1 uncultured Fluviicola sp. | reverse complement strand
TGCCATTTTGTTTGCAATTAATTTTGCAAAAGCCTCTCATATTGTGGGTGGTGAAATGTATTACGACTACCTGGGCAACAATCAATACCGTATTTACGTTTCACTCTACCGTGATTGTCTTTCAAACGGGGCAGCTTTCGACGACCCGATTAGTGTAGGTGTTTTTAATTCGAGTAATGTAATGGTTGACCAGATTAACATTGCATTTCCGGGAAGCACCAATCTTCCGGTTGTTTTTAATAACCCCTGTGTTACACCACCAAGCAATATTTGTGTCGAAAGAGCAATCTATACGACTATTCGTTTTCTACCCCCAACTCCGGGAGGATATACTTTAGCTTACCAGCGCTGCTGTCGCGGACCGAACGTTACGAATTTAAATAACCCGGATGATACCGGCTTGACCTTAACCTGTCACATTCCAGGATCTGAAAACAATTTCTTCGAAAACAGTTCAGCCCGATTCACAAACTACCCGCCCTTAGTTTTGTGTAATAATGAAAATCTGAATTTCGATCACAGCGCAACAGATCCTGATGGCGATATTTTAACATACGAACTTGTTACACCCAATGCCGGCGCCAGCGGTGTAAATCCGGCGCCAAATCCTCCTCCACCCCCAGTTTATCCGCTCGTTTCATGGGCTGGTGGATTTAACGCCGCAGTTCCATTGGGCGCAGGTTCCTCTACAACTCTGAACGCAAACAACGGTGCACTATTCGTAGATGCAAACCTGCTTGGTTTGTACGTTGTTGGAATTCGTGTGAATGAATGGCGGAACGGAGTTATTATTTCATCAACTACACGCGATTTCCTTTTTCGGGTTGTAAACTGCGTGGTGCAGCTAAGTGCCGTAATTACTCCGCAAGAGCAAACACCCGGATTCGTTTCTTATTGCCAGGGACTTACATTTACCTTCGATAACCAAAGTTTCGGAGCAAATAATTACCAGTGGGATTTTGGGGTTTCCGGAACTACCACCGATGTCAGTACTGCTTTCGAACCAACATTTACTTTCCCTTCTCCCGGAACTTACCAGGTAATGCTCATTGCAAATCCGGGCTGGCCATGTACCGATACTTCTTACATAGATGTTACAGTAAATAATCCGTTCTCTGTTGACGTAAACTTCATTGATTCCACTTGTTTTATCAACAATTCCACCGACTTCTTTTCTGTCGTAAATGGTCCTGCAGGAACTACTTTGGAATGGGATTTTGGTCCGAACGGAACTCCGCAATCAGCAACAACACCGTCGGTTTTAGGAGTAACGTTTGATGATCCTTCAAATAATTACGTAAAACTGGTTGCAATATCCGGAACATGTTCTGATTCAGTTACCTACCCTATTTTCTTCCACGCACCGCCATTAGCTGATCTGGCCTTTCAACCAAATCATGAATGCCTGGGGCTCACTCAAACGTTCATTAACAATTCTGTGAATGGAAGCAGTTACTGGTGGGATTTCGGTGTTTCAGGCACAACAACTGATGTTAGCACGGTTTCACAGCCAACATTTACGTTTCCTGGCCCCGGAACTTATCCGATTACTTTAATTACCGAAATTGTACCCGGATGCAGGGATACACTGCAGCAAAACATTACCGTTTACGAACCGCTATCCGTTTCATTCACACATCCTGATTCGTTGTGTATTTTGAACAACTCTGTTGATTTCGCCGGCAATGTTAGTGGTCCTTCCATTACTGAATACAGCTGGAATTTCGGTCCGTTCGCAACTCCGCAAACGGCAACAACAGAAAGTGTAAACGATGTAGTTTATTCCCAGGCAGGTCTTCATAATGTGAGTTTAACTGCGAGTTTCCTGCAATGTTCAGAAACAGAAACCTCTACCATTTTCTTATACCACGAACCAACTATTGAGTTCAGCGTCAATGATGAACTCCGTTGCGCTCCGAGTACTGCTGATTTCACAAGTAATTGTACTGCTGATACTGATATCCTCTATTTCTGGGATTTCGGCGACGGTGGAACATCGAACGAAGAAAATCCAACTCATGTTTATCTGAACCCCGGACAATACAGCGTTACGCTGAAAATCATCACTGTTGAAGGTTGTTTGGATACGCTTACGCTAACGAAGATCGGATTGATTATTGTGCATCCGAATCCTGTGGCTGCATTTACTATCGACAAGAACCAAACGGATATTTGTGATTCGGAAATTCAGTTCTTCGATCATTCACAAGGCGCGTTAACTTATTTGTATGTCTTTGACGATGCAAACAGTGCTGCATCTACAGAAGAAAATCCGGTTTACAGCTATGTAAGTGACGGACAGCATGTTCCTATGCTTATTGTTGAAAACGAATTTGGCTGTAAAGACACAGCCCGAACAACATTGTTTATTGATCCGTTCGCACCATATATCCCGAATACGTTTACACCTGACGGCAATGAATTCAACAATGAATTCCATGCAGTTGTGGACTTAGAAGCCGTAAGCTGGAAAATGGAAATATTCAATCGTTGGGGGCAGCGTGTTTTCGAAACCACAGATCAGTATGAATTCTGGGATGGAACCTACGACGGTTTCGCCGCTGTAGAAGGAGTTTACATCTACAAAGTTACTTACACCCCTTGCGGAATTGTTCAGAACGAGCAGATCATAACCGGGCATGTGAGTTTATTGAGATAATCTTCTTTTCCGGAGATTTATTTTCGCTATTTTCGTTTCAAAAGAAATCTAATGCGTCAACTTACTACACTAATTCTGATTTTCACAAGTATTTCAACTTTCGCTCAACAGCAATATTCTCCAAAATTTTTAATTCCGTACAATGATAACGGCAAATGGGGATGGTGTGATACACTTGGAAAAAATGTGATTGAAGAGAATTTTAATCAAACCGGTTTTTTCTATGAATACTATTCAATTAAAGATCAATTTGAATCTTTCGTAATCACAGAATCGGGCGAAAACATCTACAACTCCAAGACAGGCTTATTGATTCCCAGGGAATATAATCTTTTACGAGACCTTTACCTGGATCCCGAAGTAAACAACCGCTTGATTCTCTTAGAAAATACTTCCGGTAAAATTGGTATGTATGATGTCACGAACAAAAAAATAGTGGTTGATCCCAAATGGGATAAATACCATTTCAGCGATGATTGGTTAACAGAAATCTACTTTTCAGGTCCTAAAGAAAAAACGTTTTGGGGATACAATTTCGAAACTCAAAAATTTTATAAAACACAGATAGATTCGATTTTCGCAATAACAGCTCTTACTTACTTTGATGGACGGGCTTTCGCTTATGATGAGTCTGTTTTTCGTCACACAAACGGAAAATTCACCAAATTTAAAGATGGAGTTCAGATCGAATTAAATGAGGACGAATTGAAGCGTGTTTCTGAAAAGTGGGAAAGGAGTTATGCGGCTACCAGAGATTCTGACAGTAATCCTTTCATGAACGGATCGGAAAAGACCGCTACCGGCACCGTTGATCAAAGCACAGGCATTATTCGTGAAATAGATTATTCAAACTATTCTTCGGCTCCTTTCAAAAAACTATTTATTCAATCGCAAAACGGGAAGATCGGAGTTATTTCGGATGCCGGCGACACCATTTTACCTTTTGAATACGACGAAATTTCTACTCCAAACGGAAATACCGAATTAATGCTTCGTAAAGGGAACAAAACAGGGCTTAAACTGTTATTTACTTCTTACCCGGTAATAGAACCAAAGTACGACTCTATTGAAAGAACTCCTAACCGGCTGCGCGTCACCTCATCCTGGTCATTTCAGATTTATGCTGTTTTGCTTAACGGAAAAAAAGGTTATATCGGAGAAAACGGAATAGAATATTTTCATTTTGATTAACTGCGTAAAGAAATTCCATGAAGAAATTTACTATTCTCACATTGCTTTTTGCAAGCATACATTCGTTCGGACAAAAAAAATATGTCCCTGAATTTTTAATTCCCTATAACGATAACGGAAAATGGGGATGGTGCGATACATTGGGTAAGATCATCATCGAACCGCAGTTTCAGGAAGTCGGTTTTTTCGATTACAAAGGAAGAGGAGCTGTAACAGTCGTTGAAGCCGATGTTGAAACCAACCATGGATACAACCGGTACAGCTTCCCGGGAGGCCTTGTTGTTCCTGAGAGTTATACACTTGTGAATGAACTTTACAATTATACTGATAAAGAAACGAGACGCTGGTTTAGTGTTCAGAACGAGGATGGGAAATTTGGAATTTTCGAATCTACAAACAAGCAAATTGTTGTGAAA
>CBFGMW010000303.1:0-4269 GCA_965649925.1 uncultured Fluviicola sp. | reverse complement strand
GTAGCTCCTTGTTTCCAATTTCTACTTTTTTCCTCCTGCAGCTGTACATTTTCATCATAATCAACTTTCGGAGGAACCGAGTACTCCATATACGGACGTGTATCCCCCGCGCCCCAAACAGGATCGCTTCCATATCTGTGATCCTGAAAATGAACACGTTTGGCCATTACGCGGTACGAAAAACTAACATTACTTGATCCGCCATTCTTCTCTTTCACCTGAAAAGAAGCTGTTCCGGGCACAACATACACATCGTTACAGTCGCCTTCAAGTTGAATAAAAACATGAATCGGATGCTCTTCATCAATAAATGTAACCTGGCGGAAAATAGAGTCCAGTTCAATAGTAACCTGACCGTTTACAAGTGTCCCCCTTCCAATATCTTCAAACCATACTTCCGGTGATTCGGTAACATATAACAATTGATTTCCCCATTCAGTACCAACCGAAGCTGATTTTGTACCATTTGCAATAACGTGATTTCCATTAAAATACCCACTGTAATTAGAATTATTGGCTCGCCACCCGATAACAGCTGCATCTACGTTGCCAGTAACAATTCCACCACCAAATCCAATACCATAAACACCAATACCATAAGCTGACCCGTTATACTGACCCATAACACCAATGCGCTGATTACCAGTTGTAACGGCATTATAACCAAGTACTCCATAGCCTCCATTTACTGCAGCTCCCTGATACGAACCATTCACGGCTGAAACGCCGGCATTTGTGCTTGATGTCGCATTCGCACCATAAACAGCCGAACCGGTTCCGGATGAGAAATGTTCAGCCTGAACAGATGAAAAGTTGGTTGTACCCGACTGAACGGATCCGTAAATTGCTCCACCATTCTGTGTGGTGTAACCATTTACTGCCCATGGAAACGTTGCATTACCAACACCATTCATTAAATCGCCTGTAAGGGTAGTATTGGTTGTTCCAACAAAGAATTCTCCCAGATTAGACAATCGTCCGCGTACTGTTCCATTAGTCACCAAATCTACATGCTGATTAGAACTTGTACCGAAAAAACCTGTGGCAGCAGGAGTATTTACTGTAGCAGCGGAAGTTCCAACAATCCAATCAGTGCTTGCTGCACCTGATAACAGACGCACCCACTGGGCACCATCCCAGTAATAATAACCAGGAGTAACATTGTTAGGCGAAACGCCGGCAGTAGCTGTATTATAAACCATTAAAGAAGTTGTGGCCGTACCAGTTACCGGAGCAAAAGCTGCAGTTGTTGTAAGAGCTACACGCGGAATTAAAATTCCTTTGTTTGCCATATCTACATCTAAAGCCGCAGAATTTACCGGCGCTGCTCCCGTACTGTTAATTCCAACATTTTGTGCAATCGCCTGACAGGATAGTAAAACACCGATAGAGAGTAGTAATTTTTTCATTGTATGGAAATTTATTGTAGTGTATTAGTTCGCTTTAATTATTTGTTCTGAAATATATTCCGATCCGTTCTTCATTCTAACTGAATAGAATCCATGACTGAATTGTAAATTCGGGATCGATAAAGAATTTACTCCCATCTGAAGCTCAACATCTGTTTTAAATACAATCCGCCCTGAAGCATCGAAAATTTCAAGTGTTTCCGGCCCGCTAGACAATCCGTCGAACTGAAGGAACAAAGTATTGGTGCTATTATCAAAAGACACAAAAGTTTCCGAGCTGCTGCAATTCGTTTGAAGAGAAGATTTGATTATCCGTTCACCATCACTTGTTATTTCAACCAACCGGAAAACTCCGTTCCTAACATTATTCGATTCGTATGAATAGTCTGTAACTCCATTTCCTCCCTGGGCAGAAACCAGCGCAAAAACCTCAAAGTTTGAACCGTTTAGATATTCTATTTCGAATCGGTCAATGTTCGACTCGTTCAATGTTTGCCAATTAAAAATGAATGATTCTCCGTTACAGGTTCCTTTGAAGTACGTCAACTCAACAGAAAGCGGATTTGTAATTTCACTCAAAGTCCAGGAGCGCCAGAAATCTGCAGGAACAACCGGAACTCCGGAAGTCTGATTTGTAGCAGCATTGGTTGTTCCCTGCGGCATGTAATCTCCCCAGATATTCGGTCCGGGATGAAAGCGCTGCGCCCCCAAATCTGATTCTATAATAGTATTTCCAACCTGCAGATGTTCTGAATCACGATAAGTAAATGTGAATGTTGCATTGGGTTTGGTTCCGTACCCGATAGCATCTACTATCCAAAATCGGTCAATTACATGATTGGAATTATTGACTGAATTGGTATTGAAATCGAACATGTGTGTTACATCCGACGGGCGGTAAATATTGTTATCCCAGGTTGCGCCGGGATATGTGGAAAACCAGATTTGCCCTGATCCGGAACCGGCACCGCTAATGTTTGCAGTAAAAGGAATTTGCGTAATTGCTGCCTGGGAAACAAAGGGCATGGTATAAGAACCCGCATTCGCCCCAACGTTCCAAACTACCTGATCAAATTCGCTTTCGGTCATAATCCCGCCAGATCCTGAATTTGTAATTGCATTTGTAGCAGGGTTTTCAATTACCAGTTTCGCTGAATTATCAATCACAACATAAGATGACCCGGTCATAATCAATCGACCCTGAGCATAGTTGGTAACACAGATTAATGAAACGGTAATAAGCAGCAGCCTTTTCATAGTAGTTTGTAATGTAGTCGCTACAAACTTAAACTAAAAACCAAGGTAATTCACATGCCTCACTCAAATACATTAAAACCAAGTGTTTACAACAACTAAAAAAGCACGCGTAAACTGACTGAAAAATCAATTTAGCAAGGTGTCGACGAACCTGAGTCGTGTGTTTAATTATTAACTCATTACCTCCTTTTTGTTGTATAAAACAAAATATTATTTCCGGAATTGACCGATTAGACTTCCAATTAAACTAATTTTGCATCAACAAATAAGTTATGGAAGTTACCTTAAAAAGCAGGAGTATTGAGTTCAACCGTGAAGGTTTTGAAAACGAAGAATTAATCAGCATTTACAAAGCACTTGTAAAGCCACGACTAATCGAAGAAAAAATGCTCATCCTTCTTCGCCAGGGTAAAATAACCAAGTGGTTTTCGGGTTGGGGACAAGAAGGAATCTCTGTTGGTACCGCATTAGCAATGAAGTCAGAAGAGTTTATTCTTCCGATGCACCGAAATTTGGGGATTTTTACAACCAGAGGAATTCCTTTGGAACGACTTTTCGCACAATTTCAGGGTAAACTATCCGGATTCACGAAAGGCCGCGACCGTTCTTTCCATTTCGGGGCGAAGGATTATAATATTGTTGGCATGATCTCGCATCTTGGCCCGCAACTAGGTATTGCAGATGGAATTGCACTTGCGAATAAATTAAAGGACAATAAACAGGCTACCATCGTTTTTACCGGCGACGGAGGTGCTTCAGAAGGCGATTTTCACGAATCATTAAATGTTGCTGCAGTATGGCAATTACCAGTTATTTTCACTGTAGAAAATAATTGCTGGGGATTATCAACTCCGTCAAATGAACAATTTAACTGTAAACAATTTATCGATAAAGGAATTGGTTACGGAATGGATGCTTTCCAGGTTGACGGAAACAACATTTTGGAAGTAATCCGCACTATTCGTAAAATAGCTGAATCAATTCGCCAAAAACCACGTCCATTCCTATTGGAATGCATGACTTTCCGCATGCGTGGTCATGAAGAAGCTTCGGGAACAAAATATTATCCGGAAGGCTTGCAGGAAAAATGGAGCGAAAAAGATCCTGTTGCCAACTACGAATTGTATTTGGAAGAAATCGGAATTCTTACTGACGAAATGAAAGAAGCCGTTCGGGCAGAAATCAAAAATGAAATTCAGAAAGGATTAGATATCGCATTTGCCGAAGGTCCGGTTGAAGTAAACATGGAAACCGAATTAAACGATGTTTACGCACCATTTACCCAGGAAGTAATCGCACCGGCTACACCGGCTAAAACGGAAAAGCGATTAATTGATTCTATTTCCGATTCGCTTCGTCAATCGATGGAAAAATACCCGGAACTGGTTATTATGGGGCAAGACATTGCCGAATACGGCGGTGTTTTTAAGGTAACAGAAGGTTTTGTAGAACAATTCGGGAAAGAAAGAGTGCGAAATACACCGATTTGTGAATCAGCCATTGTAGGAGCAGGATTAGGGCTTTCGATCAGCGGAATGAAAGCCGTTGTTGAAATGCAGTTTGCCGACTTCGCAACTTGCGGATTTAACCAGATTATCAATAA
>CBFGMW010000302.1:0-4313 GCA_965649925.1 uncultured Fluviicola sp. | reverse complement strand
AATGTAAGTGTCTTCATCCAGTTCGTAAGAATAAGTATCTATATTTTCAGGAAGAGATTCCAGTTTTTTGCGTTTAGTCTCAGCAGAAGGATTGTATCTTACTGCAGCAGGCTTGTAATGTGCTTCTGTGTGTTTTTGAAACGGGTTAAAATCACTGAACGTAATAATTCCGGATTCAAGCGCATCTGTTTTCATTGGAATCCAGAACGAGTAGAAAAGAATAGGAAGTGCACAAGCAGCAGCTGCGTATTTAAGAGCGTTTCTTTTCTTTTTGATAGGAATAACCTGAGGTTCTACATTCGTTGCTTCGAAAACAGGAATCGATTCGCCATTTAAAGCAATAATCGGAGTTTCTATTTCAGAAGCAGTTGCCACCAGCTGAATTTGATCATGAGCTACCAATGCCTGAACATCTTCAACAGAAACGAAATGAATAGAGCCTAAACCGTACGATTCAAGTAACAAGTTATAGAAACGATCCTGTTCAAAGCTCAGGTTTCGTTCTTTATCCAAAAACAAAATCCCAACACGATCAATAGAAACACGCTGACCTTCGTTCAATTGTTTTTCCCACAATCCAACGCAGTTTTTAACTTCCATTTCTGCCTGCGAATAATTCAGTTTTGCATGATGTGCATAAGCCTGAACCAGCAAACCGTCATTGGAAATCAGCTGCTTATTGAAAAGAACCGATTTTTTTGGTGGGTGCATTGTTGACGTTAACTCATCCAAACGGGCAGGAACGCGCTGTGCCACAAAGCCGCCAAAGCTCGGTACAACCACACAATTATGCTGCAAGAGCAAATTTCCAATTAACGTTTCAACAGTCAACATGATACAAATGTACTAAAAATCAGTGTTAGGAACAGTTACGGAGAAAAAGGAGTTAGGTTACTTGGAGAGGAAAGTTTTTAGAGGAAAACGGAAAGCTAAGGGAGGTCAAAATTGTTGGTACTATTAAACTTACATCTTATTAAGCTCTGTTGCTATGTGTTCAAATCCGTTATTTTCTTGTCACTAACTTCTTAATAGAAATTCCTTCAATTGTAAAGACTATCCAGATGAAAATCAGAACGAACAGATTACTGAATGCGAAACGGATAAAGCCGTGATCTCCAAATGGAATTCGGGATACAATGAAATAGATTAGAAGTGCGGAGCCTAGGTAAAGCACAAATTTCCGGCGATTGTATTTAATTGGATGGTATTTCTGTCCCAGCCAATAGGAAAGAACCATTTGAAGTGCGTAAACGATCAAAGTTGCCCAGGCACTTGCCATGTATCCGTATTCCGGAATGAAAATCACATTTATCAGGATAGTTACAATTGCGCCTATAATTGCAATGTATGCTCCGAATTTGGTTTGATTTGAGAGTTTGTACCAGATGCTTTGATTGTAATAAATCCCCAAAAACACGTTTGCCAGTAAAAGAATGGGTACTACACGCAGTCCTTCCCAGTAATTCTCGTTTGTGATAAAGTATTTGAAAATGTCGAGATTGAGACTGATTAGCAGGAAAATCAAACACATTGCCGCCACAAAGTAATTCATGAGCTTGATATACGTTTTGTTCCTGTCCTGATCCTTCATTTGATTGAAGAAAAAGGGTTCTGCTGCATAGCGATAAGCCTGAAGTAAAATGGTGACCAGCATTGCCAGTTTGTAGCAGGCACTATAAACACCAATTTCATGATTCGCGTAATCGGCTGAATTCTCTACTGCGGGATTGTACAGAATTTGCTTTAGTAAAATACGATCAATGGTTTCATTGACAATTCCGGCAAATCCACCAATCAATATAGGGAATCCGTAAATAATCATTCGTTTGAAAAGGTCCCAATGAAAAGTAAGTTTGAAGCCTATAAAATCTTTATAAAGGAATGCAGGTTTCACCAGGCTGGAAAGAAGGTTGGCAATTAGAATAAAAAACACACCTTCCTCTGGCCGTTGCTCATCAAAAAAGCCAACGAATAAGATAATGTTAAGAAGAATATTCGCACCTATTGAGGAGAACTGGATCACGGCGAATTTCTTTGCTTTTTCCTCGGCTCTTAGTTTTGCCAATGGGAGAGCTGAGATTGCATCAATAACTACAATAGCGCCCATCATAACAATATATTCAGTGTTTTCCCCAACGAGTAAAAAGTTCGCTAAATTCTGATTAAACAAAAACAGCGAAACCATGAAAACACTGTTCACCAGCATAATCGCCAGGAATCCGGTGGAAAAGACATGTGGTTTGTCTTCTTCATTCTGAACGAAACGGAAATATGCTGTTTCCATTCCGAAGGTTAGAAAAACCATCAGAAATGCAACGAAGGCGTATAGTTGAGAAACTACTCCGTAATCAGAAGGATCTTTAAAGTAAAGAAGATAAAAAGGGACCAACAGGTAATTCAGGGTTCTACCAAGAATGCTTGATAAACCGTAAACCGCTGTTTGCCCGAGTAACTTTTTTAAAGGATTCAATCTTAGTTTCTAAATTTTGCAGCACGTTTTTCAATAAACGCAGTTGTTCCTTCTTTAAAGTCGGCAGTTCCGAAACATTTTCCGAATTCTTCCACTTCCGTATCGAAGCCTGCCTGGCCGCCTTTACTGTACAAAGCATTCACAGAAACAATTGCAGCGGCAATAGCAGTTCCTGAATTTGCAACGATTTTGGAAGCAATTTTGTTTACTGTTTCCAATAACGATTCTGGTTCAACAACATTGTTTACCAATCCCCATTTAAGGGCATCTTCTGCCGGAATCATTCCTCCTGTGAAGATCATTTCGTTTGCTTTCCCTTTACCCACAAGTTGAGCCAAACGCTGCGTTCCTCCGTAACCCGGAATAACACCTAAAGTAACTTCGGGCAATCCCATTCTTGCATTAGATGAAGCAATTCGAATGTGAGAAGCCATGGCTAATTCCAATCCGCCGCCAAGAGCAAAACCGTTTACGGCTGCAATTACCGGAGTAGTCATGTTTTCAATGAATGAGAACAACATTTCCTGGCCTTTTGCAGCCAATTGCTTTCCTTCTTCGATTGAAAATGCAGCAAATTCTTTGATGTCGGCACCGGCAACAAACGCTTTTTCTCCCGAACCGGTTAAAATCACCGCACCAACGGAATTGTTTTCGTTTGCAGCTTTTAATGCTTCATGTAGTTCGCTGATTGTTTGCTTGTTCAGAGCATTCATCTGGCTCGGGCGATTGATAGTGATTGTTTGAACATATCCGTTCTGTTCTACCAAAATATTTTCAAAAGATGTGCTTTCCATTTTCTTGTAATTGTTGTGTAAAAGTAGTAATTCTCGTGCGGGTTTATGTTGCAGGTAAACGGAAGTTATGCAGGAGAAATAAACAGCACTGTTCTGCAGTATAAATGGTGTCTGAAAGTCATGTTTAGCAATTAGTTCGTAAATTCACGAAACCAGAATCGAATGCTTAAACCCAAATGACTCAAATTCAAATTATTCTCCAGTTTTATCCGAATTCACATGCGTATAGTGAAGATGATGTATTTCCCGTTTGGGGATTTACCGCTTTAATGGTAGGAGTGATTTCAGTACTTGTCTATGGCTTTTGGGTTTACAACAAACAGTTTAAGTATTGGAAAGACGGAATTTTTCCTCCGAACCGGCCTTTGAATCGTGAGAATCTGATGTATGCCCAGGCTTGTGTTGCAGCTTTGTTAGTAAAAACCAATCCGGGGGCAATGCTGGATAAGATGTTGTATATCGACAACTATTTCAGACGTGAATACCGTGGTGTAGACGGGACTTATCGCGATGTGTATTTTGGTGCATTGAAAACTCCGATTAGTTACGAATCTGTTGCTTCATGGGCAATGTCAGTAAATATGTCACTTGGATTGCGTACCCAGTTTGTTAAGTTTTTACTGGAACTAAGTTCATTAGACGGAATACTGGATCAGCGCGAATACACTATTTTATCCAGGTTCATTTCGCTTTTGGAAATGGATCAGGCAATTTTGGTCGATTTTGCCGCGAAGACAAATGGGAAAAGAACAGAAAAAGCACCGGTTTTTGAAGTGTCTTTAAGAATGAAGCACCTGGCAGTTTTCGGGTTGCGTGAGCATGCCGGAGTCGATGAAATCAAAACGAATTATCGGAAAATGGTGAAGTTATGTCACCCGGATCGTTTCATGAAAGAATCGGATGAGGTGATCTTAAAAGCAAAAAAACAATTCCAGGAATTACAGCATGCTTATGAATGGTTGATGGCGAATTCTTAAAACAATAAATGAATTTCCCGCAAAGCGCCTTTAGGTTTAAAATAGAAAAACTGATAACTTTCTGAAGAACCA